>JAKOOD010000263.1 GCA_022701635.1 Burkholderiaceae bacterium
CCGCTGGACAAGATCGTGGCCGAGCTGATGATCTTCGCCAACAGCACCTGGGGCAAGCTGCTGCACGACTCGGGCGTGCCCGGCATCTACCGCTCGCAGGGACCGGGCGCCGGCGGCTGGAACGCCAAGATCCAGGTGCGCATGGTGACCCACGCGGCGCCGCACCAGGGCCTGGGCGTCGACCAGTACGCCTGGAGCACCTCGCCGCTGCGCCGCTATACCGACCTGGTCAACCAGTGGCAGATCCTGGCCTGCGCCGCGAACGGCGTGACCGCGCCGCTGGTGGCCCCGTTCAAGCACCGCGACGCGACCCTGTTCGCGATCGTATCGAGCTTCGACGCCGCCTACGGCGCCTACAACGACTTCCAGCAGAACATGGAGCGTTACTGGTGCCTGCGCTGGCTGGGCCAGGAACAGGCGAAGCAGGTCGACGCCGTGGTGCTGAAGGACGAGGTGCTGCGCCTGGTCGACATCCCGCTGGTGATCCGCCTGCCGGGCATGCAGCAAGTGGCACGCGGCGCCCAGGTACGGCTGGACATCGTGCGCTGGGACGAGGTCGACCTGTCGCTGGAGGCGCGCCTGCTGGAAGTGGCGGCCGTGGCGCCGTCGGAAGAACTGGCGCTCGAGGATGAGGAAGAGGGCAGCGACAGCGGCGAGGCGGCGGCGGTGGAAGGCGCCGAGGCCGAAGGCGCGGTGACCGTGGTCGATCCGGAGACGCAGACCGACGTGACGGCCGAGCCGCAGGCGCCGCAGGCGGCTGCCTGATCGTCGTGGGGTGGGCACGATGTGCCCACCTTGCAACCCCGCGCACCGATACTTTCCCGCAACACTCGCAAACTCCCGCTCGCGCACGGTAGAATGGATCATTCCCCGACTCCAACCCTCCCTCCCCGCAGCGCGTGAAGTACTCCCGACAACAACGTCCCCTGATGATCGCCGTCGCCGTTTCGGTGCTGGCGCATGCGGCCCTGCTGGCGGTCCGTTTCGCCGCGCCGGATGCGTTCCGGCTGCAGCCGGCCGATCCGGGGCTCGAAGTCATCCTGGTCAACGCCAAGCACCAGCGCGCCCCGCTCAAGGCCGAGGTGCTGGCCCAGGCCAACCTGGATGGCGGCGGCAATGCCGATGCCGGGCGCGCGCAATCGCCGCTGCCGGACCTGAAGCGGGTCGAGAATGGCGACAGCATCAAGGCCCTGCAGCGCCGCATCGCCGAACTCGAGCAGCAGCAGAAAAACGTCATGAGCCAGGTACGGCCCTCGCACTACGCCACCGCCCCGGTCGCGGAGCAGGCCCGTCCCGACCCGAACCGCAACGGCGCCGACAACCTCGACACCAGCAAGGCCATCGCGCGCATGTCGGCCGAGATCACGCAGCGCATCTCGGACGAGAACAAGCGTCCGAAAAAGACCTTCATCAGCCCCAGTACCCAGGAAGTCGGCTACGCCATGTACTACAAGGCGATGCAAAAGCGGGTGGAAGAGGTCGGCACCCTGAATTTCCCGCAGCAGAACGGCAGCAAGCTGTATGGCGAGCTGGTGGTCTACATTCCGGTGTTCCAGGACGGCAGCCTCTACGAAAAAGAGGGCGGACCGCGCATCGAGCGCAGTTCCGGCAACGCGGCGCTGGACAAGGCCGCGCTGGCCATCGTGCGGCGCGCGTCGCCGTTCGGGAAATTCCCGGCCAACATGCGCTCGTCCGACAAGGACGACCTGTGGATCGTGATCACCCGTTTCAAATTTACCCGGGAAGAAAAGCTGCAGGCCGAACTGCGCGGAGAGTGATGAGATGACAGACCAGTATGCAGCCGATCGCTATTGTGTGATCGGCAACCCGATCGCCCACAGCAAATCGCCCGAGATCCACGCCGCCTTCGCGGCCACGAGCGGCCAGGACCTGGTGTACGAACGCTGCCTGGCGCCGCTCGACGGTTTCGCCGGCACGGTGCGGCGCCTGGTCGCCGAAGGCTATCGCGGCGCCAACGTCACCGTGCCCTTCAAGCTGGAGGCGGCGGCCATCGCCACCCGCCTGTCCGCGCGCGCGCACCTGGCCGGCGCCGTCAATACGCTGCGCTTCGAGGACGGCGAGATCGTCGGCGACAACACCGACGGCCCGGGCCTGGTCGCCGACATCGTGCGCAATGCCGCTGTGGCGCTGGCCGGCAAGCGCGTGCTGCTGCTGGGGGCCGGCGGCGCGGCGCGCGGCATCGTGCTGCCGTTCCTGGAGCAGGGCCCAAGCGCGATCGTGATCGCCAACCGCACCCGCGCCACGGCCGCTGCGCTGGTCGAACAGTTTGCCGCGCATGCTTCCCACCCCGGGCAGGTGAGCGCGGTCGGCATGGACGCCATCGAAGGCGTGTTCGACGTGGTCGTCAACGCGACCTCGGCCAGCCTGGCGGCCGACATGCCGCCGGTGCCGGCAGCCAGCTTCGGGCCGGACACGCTGGCGGTCGACATCATGTACGGCAAGGAACCGAGCCAGTTCATGGAATTCGCGGCCCTGCATGGCGCCGCGGTGCGCGACGGCCTCGGGATGCTGGTCGAGCAGGCCGCGGAGGCGTTTGCGCTGTGGCGCGGCGTGCGGCCGGCCACCATGCCGGTGCTGGTGCAACTGCGTTCAAGCTTATGAGCACGGCGCTGAAGATGGGGGCGGCGGCCTCACGTACAAAAAGTGGTGGTCGGCACTCCGGCGGCCGGCGCTGGCTGAAATGGCTGGTCATCGGGCCGGTCTTGGCGGTGGTGCTGGTGCAGCTGTACTTCTTCCTGATGATCTGCTGGTGGACCCAGTTCAATCCGTCGTCGACCAGCATGATGCGCAACCAGCTGTCGGCGCTGCGCGAGACCAATCCGAACGCCAGGCTGGAACAGGCGTGGGTGCCGTACGCGCGCATCTCGAACAACCTCAAACGCGCCGTGATCGCTTCCGAAGACGCGAATTTCGCCGAGCACGACGGGGTCGACTGGGACGCGTTGGAAAAGGCATACGAGCGCAACAACAAGCGCCATAAAGTGATCGGCGGCGGCTCGACCATCACGCAGCAGCTGGCCAAGAATCTGTTCCTGTCGGGCTCGCGCAACTACCTGCGCAAGGGCCAGGAACTGGTGATCGCCTACATGCTGGAAGCGGTGATGAGCAAGCAGCGCATCCTCGAGATCTACCTGAACGTGGTCGAGTTCGGGCGCGGCGTGTTCGGCGCCGAAGCAGCCGCACGCCATTATTACCGCGCACCGGCCGCCAGCCTGAATCCGGCCCAGGCCGCCCGCCTGGCCGTCATGCTGCCCAACCCGCGCTACTACGACGCCCACCGCCAGACCAATTACCTGGCGCGCCGCAGCGCCATCATCCAACGCCGCATGAATGCCGCCGACCTGCCATAGAGCAAACCGGGGTCAGAGCCCAATTTTTGGCAAGATCCTTTTGTAACTTCACGGTTGCCTTGTCCCGAACGGGGTGTTGCGAAAGGGATGTTGCCAATATGCGGGCTCGGACCCCGGTTCGAGGATGGTCAAGGGGGCAAATTCTCGCCGACGGGGTGGCCGGGCTCAGGGCTTACGGGTACACTTGCGCTGTTTCCGAATTCCGGCCGAGAAAGCAGCGCATGATCAACGTATTTGTCCTACAAAATGGCCGACTGAACCAGGTACCCATCGCGTCCCGCGCCGATCTGGAGAATGCGCCGGCCGTGTGGGTCGATCTCACCGATCCCACGGATGCCGAGCGTGCCTGGGTCAAGACGACCTATGACGTGGTCTTGCCGGGCGAGGACGAGGTATCCGACATCGAGGCGTCGGCGCGCTATTACGAAGGCGAAAACGGCGACCTGCACCTGCGCACCGACTTCCTGCGCGAGGAAGAAGACGGCCCGTCGCGCATCGTCACCGTCGCTTTCATCCTGGCCAGGAAAATCCTGTTTTCGGTCCATAACGACGAGCTCCCGGTGTTCCGCCTGGTGCGCCTGCGCGCGCGTTCGCGGCCCGGCTCGATCGAGGATTACATGGACGTGCTGCTCGA
>JAKOOD010000175.1 GCA_022701635.1 Burkholderiaceae bacterium
GGCCGGCGCGGCAGGATCTGCTTCAGGTAGCCGAGCAGGAAGTCGATGTTCAGGCTGCGTTCGTGCGCCTCGTCGATGATGATGGTGTCGTAGGCGCGCAGCAGCGGGTCGGTCTGGGTTTCGGCCAGCAGGATACCGTCGGTCATCAGCTTGACCCAGGCGCCCGGCTGCAGCGTGTCGTTGAAGCGCACCTTGTAGCCGACGTGCTCGCCCAGCGGCGTGCCCAGTTCGTGCGCGATGCGCTTGGCGGTGCTGGATGCCGCGATCCGGCGCGGCTGGGTATGGCCGATCAGGCCCTTCTCGCCGCGGCCGAGTTCCAGGCAGATTTTAGGCAGCTGGGTGGTCTTGCCGGAACCGGTTTCGCCGGAGACGATGATGACCTGGTGCTTGGCCAACGCTTCGGCGATTTCCTTGCGCCTGCCGGAGACCGGCAGGTCTTCCGGGAACACGATGGCCGGCAGCGGCGTGCGCAAAGGCGCGGCGCGTTCGCCACCGTCGCGCGGTGGACGCTCGCCGCGCGGGCGGCGTTCGCCGTCGCCCGGCTTGTTTGTCGGCTTGTTTTCCTGCTGGCGCTCGCCGTTCTGCGCCGCCGCCGGCGCGGCAGGCGCGGCAGGCGCACGCACCTTCGCCTCGGCCAGCGCACTGGCCAGCGCGCCCTCGCGCGCCTGCGCGCGCGGCGGGTTCTGTCCACCGCCCTGAGCGCGATTGCGCTGACCGTCCTGCGCACCCTCGCCGGCGCCCTGCCGCCCACCGCCCTGTCGGCCGCCGGCGTCACCATGACCACGGCGCTCGCCGCGCTCGCCCGCTTCGCGGTGCGGACGTTCCGGCTTCGCCTGCAGCGCGTTCGTGCGCGTCAAAGGCGCACGCGTCTCGCCCTGGCGCGACGGGGTGGCATTCGGTTCGGAAGCTGCTGCGCGCGCCGGGCTCGGCGAAGGCTTGTTACTCTGTTCTGACATTGATTTTTACAAGGAATTTGGTGCGCAAGTCGCGCAGCCAATTATAATGCGGCAAATGGAAAACCCTACCCAATTCGTCCAGTGGCTGCGCTCGGTCGCACCGTATATTCACGCGTTCGGCGGCAAGACTTTCGTCGTCGCTTTTCCGGGTGAACTGGTCGCCTCCGGCGACTTGCCGGTGCTGGCGCAAGATCTCTCGCTACTCGTCGGCCTCGGCATCCGCGTGGTGCTGGTACATGGCTCGCGTCCCCAGGTCGCCGAGCAGCTCGCACTGCGTAACGTCGAGGGCCGCTTCCATAACGGCGTGCGCATCACCGACACCGCGGCAATGGAATGCGCCAAGGAAGCGGCCGGCGAACTGCGCCTCGACATCGAAGCCGCGTTCAGCCAGGGTTTGCCGAACACGCCGATGTCGAACGCCCACATCAGCATCGTGTCCGGCAACTTCGTCACCGCACGCCCGCTCGGCGTCATCGACGGCGTCGACCACGAACTGACCGGCGTCACGCGCAAGGTCGCGGCCGACAAGATCGCCCCGATCCTGCAGACCGAAGACAACATCGTGCTGCTGTCGCCGCTCGGCTTCTCCCCGACCGGCGAATTGTTCAACCTGACGATGGAAGACGTGGCGGTGTCCGCCGCGATCGCCCTGCATGCCGAAAAGCTGATCTTCATCACCGAGACGCCGCTGATGAAGGACGCCGCCGGCGAGGATATCCGCGAATTGTCGTCGCACCAGGCCGAAGCCGTGCTGCAAGCCGGCTTCCTGCCATCCGACGCCTCCTACTACCTGCAACACGCGATCAAGGCCTGCAACAGCGGCGTCGACCGCGCCCACATCCTGCCTTTCGAAATGGATGGCTCGACCCTGCTCGAACTGTTCACCCACGACGGTGTGGGCACCATGATCAGCCACGAGAACCTGGAAAGCCTGCGCATTGCCTCAATTGAGGACGTCGGCGGGATTATCAAGCTCATCGAACCGCTGGAAGCCGACGGCACGCTGGTCAAGCGCGGCCGCGAGCTGATCGAGCGCGAGATCGAGCAGTTTTCCGTGATCGAGCACGACGGCGTGATCTTCGGCTGCGCGGCGCTGTACCCGTTCCCGGATTCGAAGATGGCCGAAATGGCATGCCTGACGATCAGCCCGGAGGCCCAGGCCCAGGGCGACGGGGAGCGCATCTTGAAGCACATGGAAAACCGCGCCAAGGCGGCCGGCATGACCAAGCTGTTCGTGCTGACCACACGTACCTCGCACTGGTTCAAGAAGCGCGGCTTCATGCCGGCGACCGTGGACGATTTGCCGAAGGACCGGGCGCATATGTACAACTGGCAGCGGCGGTCGCAGATCTTGATCAAGACGTTGTAAGCAGCACCGTTACTGCGAAATTAAGTGATCGTCATTCTCGCGCAAGCGGGAATCCATACTGAGTATCAAAACCTGAAGACACTGCCTTATAGCTACTGCTACCAACTTCGGTGCTTCGGTATGGATTCCCGCTTTCGCGGGAATGACAGATGATCGGTAGGTTTTCCGCGCCCCATTTATAATCACGCTTTCAGATACCAACCAGGAGCACAAAAAATGGCCCGCACCGTCCACTGCATCAAACTGAACAAGGAAGCCGAAGGCCTCGATTTCGCACCTTACCCGGGCGAACTGGGCAAGCGCATCTATGACAGCGTGTCGAAGGAAGCCTGGCAGGCCTGGCTGAAGCACCAGACCATGCTGATCAACGAAAACCGCCTGAACATGGCCGACGCCCGCGCGCGCAAGTACCTGGCGGTCCAGATGGAAAAGCATTTCTTCGGCGAAGGCGCCGATGCCGCCGCCGGCTATGTGCCGCCGGCTGCCTGATC
>JAKOOD010000284.1 GCA_022701635.1 Burkholderiaceae bacterium
CCTGGATATAGAAGGGCACTGCATGCTCCCAGTCACGCGCGACGCAGATACCGTTTTCGTACATGCTGCCGGCCAGCAGGGCAACCTCCGGGAATCCTTTTTTCAGCGCTGGCTTCAGGTCGCCGACCGCACCCGTGCAATCCTTCTGTGCGATCCGGCTGGTGATCTCCTGGACGGCCTTCTGGCCGTAGTAGGACGTTTCTGCGGCAGCAGGCAAGGGCCACAGGGCAGCGCCGGCCAGCACATAAGCGCAAGAGGCAAGGACAAAGCGCATCATGCGCAGGCGGCGGCACAGCATCCGGTATCCCCGAAAAGTTTTCCAAGTGACAATAATAGCGCCAATGCCGATGCGGGTCGACAGTAATCCGGATAAAAAAAAGCCCGCTCGAGAGCGGGCTTGAATCTATTCCTTGTGGAGAATAGAGGAGACAGGTGCAATCATGACGCAGCGCAAAATATGTGTCCAATGATCGTTTCTGATCTCAGCAATAAAGAAAAGTTATATCTCCTCGGTTTCTCGTCAAATATCCAGCGGATCGACTTCCAGCGACCAACGCACCCGGCTCTTCATGGCGCGCAGGGCATCGACCCAGGCGGTCAGGAAGGCCTGCAGCGCCGGGCGCGAGTTCGATTCCACCAGCAGCTGGGCGCGCTCGACGTTGTGCACGCGGGTCATGGTCATCGGAATCGGATCGTTGACGGTGACCGCATCGGATGGCACGGCGTCGCGAGCCTGTTCCAGGAATGCGATGGCGGTTGCCAGCTCGGGCGCCTCGGCGCGCAGCAGCGCCTGGTACATATAGGGCGGCAGCGCGGCCTGGTGGCGCTCTGCCAGCAAGTCGCCGGCAAAGCGGTCGTAGTCGTGGCGCATCACCGCGCCGTACAGCGGGTGGGTGCAATAGCGCGACTGGACCAGCACTTCGGATTCCAGGCCGGCACGCCCGGCCCGCCCCGCCACCTGCATCAACTGGGCGAACAGGCGCTCGCTGGCCCGGTAGTCCTGGGAGAACAGGGCGGTGTCCGGATTCAGCACCCCGACCAGCGTCAGCTTTTTGAAATCGTGGCCCTTGGCCACCATCTGGGTGCCGATCAGGATATCGACCTCGCCGCGGTGCACGGTGTCGAACGCCGCCTGGGCGCTGCCCTTGTGGCGCGTGGAGTCGGCGTCGATGCGCAGGATGCGCGCTTCCGGGAACAGCGCCTGCAGCCCTTCCTCGATGCGCTGGGTGCCGCGTCCGAGCGGCTGCAGGTCGATGTTGCCGCAGGTCGGGCAGGCGTGCGGAATGCGCAGCTCCAGGCTGCAGTGATGGCAGCGCAGCCGGCGCTCGGGGCGGTGCAGCACCATGTTGGCGGTGCAGCGCGTGCAGTTGCTGATCCAGCCGCAGGACTCGCAGCACAGCACCGGCGCATAGCCGCGCCGGTTCAGGAACAGCAGCGACTGTTCGCCGCGTTCCAGGCGCTGGCGCAGCGCCCGCACCAGGGTCGGCGTCAGGCCCTCTTTCGGCTTGTCGCGCTCCATGTCGATCAGGTACACGCGCGGCAGCACGGCGTCGCGCACGGCACGCTCGCGCAGTTCCAGCTTGCGGTAACGCCCGGTCTGGGCGTGATGCCAGGTCTCCAGCGACGGCGTGGCCGAACCGAGCACGATCGGGATCCCGAGCTGGTGCGCGCGCCACACGGCCAGGTCGCGCGCCGAATAGCGCAGGCCTTCCTGCTGTTTATACGAGGGGTCGTGCTCTTCGTCGATGACGATCAGTTGTAGATGCGGCAGCGAGGCCAGGATCGCCAGCCGGGTGCCGAGCACGATGCGCGCGCGGCCCTGGTGCGCGGCCAGCCAGTGCAGCATGCGCTCGCCTTCCGACAGGCTGCTGTGCAGGGTGGCCAGCATCACGCCGGGGAAGCGCGCCCGGATGTTGGCTTCCAGCTGCGGCGTCAGGTTGATCTCCGGGACCAGCACCAATATTTGCGCCTGGTCGTCGCGGGCCAGCACCTGGGCGCAGGCTTGCAGATAGACCTCGGTCTTGCCGCTGCCGGTGACGCCGTACAGCAGCAGCGGGCTGAAACCCGCGGCGCCGCCGATGGCGTCGGCCGCTTGCTGCTGCTCCGGATTCAGGACCGGCATGTCGGCCGGGGTGGCGTCGTGCGCATCCGGCAACTTGGCCAGTTTTTTCAGCGCGCGGTCCAGCGCCACCGTGGTCGACAGGCGCAGGTTCTTGGGCAGGCCGGGCATCGCCACTTCGCCCAGCGGACGGTGGTAATAACCGGCGGCGAAACGCGCCAGCGCCAGCCATTTGCCGGACAACGGCGCCAGCTGGCCGCGTACCGCCAGTGCATCTTTCAGTTTATCCGCCGGGACGTCGCTGTCCTGCTTGATGGCGACGATCACGCCCACCGCTTCGCGCCGGCCGAAGTTGACCAGCGCCAGCTGGCCGACTTGCGGTTCATCTCCAGGGGCGCAGGGCCAGCGGTAGTCGAACACGCTGTCGAGCGGCGTATCGAGGGCGATTTGCAGGATGCAGTACGACACGTGTTGAAAACCTTCTGGCGAGCTGTGGAGAACTGTGGAAAACTTTGTGGAAAATGGAAAACTTGACCGGGACAAAGGTTTACGTTAGCTCAAAGCACTTGGCAATTCTCTAAGTCCAAAAAACATTTTCCTCTTTTAATTCAATGACTTAGAAAAATAGTGTCGGAGCTCATAAAATTTCTTATCGCTTGCCAGCTTCTGTGCATAACTGGGCATTTCCAGTGAAGAACTCAAGCGCAGTGCAGCAAAATCTTGATGGAATACTTGAAGAAATCCCGTAAACCCCGGTAAACGAAGCACTTTTTGGGATTATGCACAGAAGCTGTGTATAACTTTGTGAACAAGGCACTGAACAGTTTGCCTGGCACGCACCGAAGGCCTGCAAAGCACCCTGGCACCGTGTTCACACCGCGAGCTAAACACTATAAAAATCAATTACTTACGTTGTTTACCCAAGCACTGTACATTTTCACAGCCAGTCCTGCGCGAGCTGGCATTTTTGTGAATAAGTGTGATTTTGCAGGATTTAGGCAGCACGTTGACGGCGGCTGAAGTCGTGCACCGCTTCGACCATGGCCGTCACCGATTCAGGCGGCGTGAACTGCGAGATGCCATGGCCCAGGTTGAACACGTGGCCGTGACCGGCGCTCGGCGTGCCGTAGCTGGCCAGCGCTTTTTCTACCTCGACACGCACCTGGTCCGGCGCCGCGAACAGGATCGCCGGGTCGAGGTTGCCCTGCAGGGCGACGCGGTCGCCGACCAGCGCGCGGGCGCGGCCCAGGTTCACGGTCCAGTCCAGGCCGAGCGCATCGGCGCCGATGCCCGCCATTTCGTCCAGCCACAGGCCGCCGCCCTTGGTGAACACGATTGCCGGGATGCGCACGCCATCCTTCTCGCGCTGCAGCTGGGCCAAAACCTTCTGCATGTACTGCAGGGAGAACGCCTGGTAGGCGCCATCGGCCAGCGCGCCGCCCCAGGAGTCGAAGATCATGACGGCCTGGGCACCGGCGTCGATCTGGGCGTTCAGGTATTGCGCCACCTCGTCGGCGTTGGTCTGCAGGACGCGGTGCATCAGGTCGGGACGCGAGTACAGCATCTTCTTGACCGTGTGGAATTCGCGCGAGCCCTGGCCTTCGACCATGTAGCAGGCCAGGGTCCAGGGACTGCCCGAAAAGCCGATCAGCGGCACGCGGCCGTTCAGCGCGGTGCGGATCTGGGTCACGGCCTTGAAGACATAGTCGAGCGATGCCATGTCGGGCACGCGCAAGGCGGCGACGTCTTCCTCGGTGCGCACGGTGCGCTCGAACTTCGGGCCCTCTCCCTCTTCGAAATACAGGCCCAGGCCCATCGCGTCGGGCACCGTCAGGATGTCCGAGAACAGGATCGAGGCGTCCAGCGGGTAGCGGTCGATCGGCTGCAGCGTCACTTCGGTGGCGAAATCCGGATTCTTGGCCAGGCCCAGGAAGGAGCCGGCCCGCGCGCGGCTGGCGCGGTATTCCGGCAGGTAACGCCCCGCCTGGCGCATCAGCCACACCGGCGTGTAATCGGTCGGCTGGCGCAGCAGCGCACGCAAGAAAGTGTCGTTCTGGAGCGGGGCGAATTGTGGCATGGATGACAACCTGAAAAGGAAAACTGACGCTGTGATCGGGGGCAGACCGCTGGGCAAACTGCTGGGCAACCATCTATTATCGCATTCCTCGGGCAATCGCACCGCATCGCTTGCCGGCCGACATGCCGGAGGGAGCACACTTATAATGTGTCCCTACCCATCTGCCAGGACCCCATCCCATGCCAGACCCATCCCGCAAACAGGCGCCCTGCGGCACCTGGACTTCCCCGATCACCGCCGACGTGGTTGCCGCCGGTGCCACGCCCCTGTCCTCGGTGGCGCTCGATGGCGGCGACGTCTATTGGCTGGCCGGCCGCGCCAGCGAAGGCGGCCGCACCACGCTGCTGCGCAAGCGCGGGAACAGCGTCACCGAGCTGACCCCGGCGCCGTTCAACGTGCGCACCCGCGTGCACGAGTACGGCGGCGGCGCGTTGCTGGCGGTCGACGGTACGGTATGGTTCTCGAATTTTGCCGACAACCGTATTTATCGCATCGGGGCCGACGGCGGCGAGCCGGCGCCGCTCAGCGCCGGCGGCCCACTGCGCCATGCCGATTTTGTCCTGGACGCGGCACGCGGGCGCCTGCTGTCGGTGCGCGAAGACCATTCACAAGGCGCCACCTACCCGGTCAACACGATCTGCGCGCTGAGTGTCGACGGCAGCGAGACCGTCCTGGTCGACGGCAACGACTTCTATTCGTCGCCGCGCCTGTCGCCGGACGGCAGCCAGCTGGCCTGGCTGAGCTGGGACCACCCGCGCATGCCCTGGCAGGGCACCGCGTTGTGGCTGGCCGATATCGCCGCCGACGGCACGCTGGTCAATGGCCGCCTGATCGCCGGCGGAGAAAACGAATCGGTCGGCCAGCCGGAATGGTCGCCGGGCGGCCTGCTGCACTTCGTGTCCGACCGCAGCGGCTGGTGGAACCTGTACCGCTTCGACCATGGCGTGGTCCACCCGCTGTGCCCGCGCGACGCCGAATTCGGCGGTCCGCATTGGGTGTTCGGCAATGCGATGTACGGTTTCATGTCCGACAGCGAGATCGCCTGCACCTATATCGAGGATGGCGTCAGCCGCCTGGCGCGCCTGGACACCGGCAGCGGCGCACTCACCCCGGTCGACAGTCCCTACGAAGAGATCCGCGAGCTGCGCGTGCAGGGCACCACCCTCGCCTTCCTGGGCGGGGCGCCGACCATCGCCACCGAAATCGCGCACATCGATGCGCGCAACGGCCAGCGCCAGGTGCTGGCCCGTTCGATCGCGCAGCTGCCGGACGTCGGCTACCTGTCGGTCCCGCACAGCATCCGCTACCCCAGCGCCAACGGCCGCACGGCGTACGCCTTTTATTATCCGCCGCAGAACCAGGACGCCGCGCCGCTCCCGGGCGAGCTGCCGCCGCTGATGGTGATCGGCCACGGCGGCCCGACCAGCATGGCCACCAGCACGCTGAAACTGGCGACCCAGTTCTGGACCAGCCGCGGCATCGCCGTGCTCGACGTGAACTACGGCGGCAGCACCGGCTTCGGGCGCGCCTACCGCGACCTGCTGCGCGGCCAGTGGGGCGTGGTCGACGTCGAGGATTGCGTGGCCGGCGCCAAGCACCTGGCCGGCCAGGGCCTGGTCGACCCCGAACGCCTGGTGATCCGCGGCGGCAGCGCCGGCGGCCTCACCACGCTGTGCGCCCTCGCCTTCCACGACGTGTTCAAGGCCGGCGCCAGCTACTACGGCGTATCCGACCTCAAAGGCCTGGACGCCGATTCGCACAAGTTCGAATCGCGCTACAACGAATACCTGATCGCCCCCAAGGCGCAGGCCGATGCCGTGTATGCGGAGCGCTCGCCGATCAACCACAGCGACAAGCTGGCGCACCCGATGATCTTCTTCCAGGGCCTGGACGACAAGGTGGTGCCGCCGCCGCAATCCGAGGTGATGGTCGACGCCCTGCGCGCGCGCGGCGTGCCGGTGGCCTACCTGACGCTCGAAGGCGAAGGCCACGGTTTCCGCAAGGCGGACAGCATCGTGCGTACCTTGCAGGCCGAGCTGGTTTTCTACCTGCGCGTCTTCGGCATCCCGGTGCCGGATGACTTGCCGGCGGTCGAGATCGAGAACATGGCTAACTGAGTGGCGCAATGAGTGAAGGCATGACGGCGCAGGCATGGCGCGAGCGTGTCGACGCCTGCGATTCGCGCGACAAGCTGATCCTGGCGCTGCTGGCGCTGGCCGGCGAACCGCTGGGCCGGCGCCGCATCCACGAGCATCTGGCGCCGCTCGAGGAAAGCGCGGACGAGGACGACCTGGCCGAGCCGCTGGAACGCCTGCGCGCCGCCGGCCTGGTCGGCGAACTGCCCTCGCGCGGCTACGCGGTCGCCCAGGAGGCGGCATGGCCGGCAATCGCCTGGTCGCTGCAGGCGCGCCAGTTCAACGCGCTGCGCGAGGTCTACCAGACGGTGACGCCGCTGCGTACCGACTGGCAGGGCACGCCCATGCTGCGCAGCTACCGCCAGGGCGTGGCCCTGCTGCGCATGGCACTGATCGGCGGCGAAGGGCCGAAGACGATCGCGACGCTGCTCACCGCCTGCCTGCGCTGCCACGAAGCGGCCTACCTGCACCCGCTGGTCGACATCTGCGCGCGCCCCTTCGAACCGGAGCTCCTCGAGCGCATCAACGGCGCCGTGCGCGACGACGTGCTGGCGGTGCTGGTCAACCAGGTCCAGCGCGAACCGGCGAACGCCCCGGCGATCCGCCACTACGCCGAAGAGACGGTGGCGCAGGGCGGCGCGTCCATGGGTCTGCGCACCGCGCTGGCCGAACACCTGATCCTGTGCGGCCGCCTGGACGCGGCGGGCGCACTCCTGCACGACCTCGACGATTCCACTGCCCTGTATTACATCAGCGTGCTGCAACTGCTGCGCGGCGATGTCGACGACGCGCTCGCCGGCTTCGACAAGGCATTGAAACTGCTGCGGCGCGAGACCGGCAAGAGAAAAGCCGTGTTCGAGGGCATCGGCGGCCACCTGTACGTGACCGCGCTGCTCAGGAGCAGCGACCCGAAGCACCAGAAGGCGCTCGACGGCTACCTCGACGCCGCCACCCGCACCGTGCAGAGCCACGACACCGCGGTCTACCAGCAGCTGTCGATGTTGCGCCAGATACGCGGCGGCACCGTCGACGCCGAAGTGCTCCCCTCGCGCAACTGGGAGACGGCCTTGCAGCCGGTGATGTTCCGCGCCCTGCTGCACCACTGGCTCGCCATGCCGCAGCTGGTCGACAAGACGGCGCTGCTCGAACAGCAGATGACGGTCGCGGAAGCCGCCGGCTTCGACTTCATCGCGGCCCAGATCGGATCGGTGCTGGGTGCGCTCGGCATGGTGAGTGTGGAAAAGCGTGCGATCGCCCTGCGCCAGCAGCACCGCCTCAATGACATGGCGCTCTGGTTCGAGCGCGAAGAGCCATGGGAGCGCCAGCTGAACGCCTTGATCAACCTGCAGCCGGCCGTGAACGTGGAAGTGGTGAAGGAATCGCGCCTGGCCTGGATGATCGCTTACGACGAACACCTCGGCATCCGCGCGATCGAGCCGCGCGAGCAGAAGCGCGATGCCCAGGGCGGCTGGAGCCGCGGCCGCGCCATCGGCCTGAAGCGCCTGGCCGAGGAAGCCGCCGAACTGGATTTCCTGACCGCCCAGGATATCCAGGTGGCGGCCGCCATCGGTGCCCACCGCTACTACAGCGGCACCGGCACCCGCTACGAATTCGACCTCGACCGCGCGGTGGCGGCGCTGGCCGGCCATCCGCTGCTGTTCTGGATCGATTCCGGTACCCGCATCGAACTGCTGCCGGGCGAGCCGCAGCTGATGGTGCGCGCCGGCGGCGGCAAGGTCCACATCACGCTGCAGCCGAAACTGGCCGAGCAGCAGGGCGAAGTCGTGGTCACGCGCGAGACGCCGACGCGCCTGCGCATCGTGCGCATCCGCGACGAGCACCGCCGCATCGGCGCCATCGTCGGCGACGGCCTGGTGGTGCCGCTCGAAGCCGAACGGCGCGTGCTGCAGGCGATCAGCGCGATCTCCACCGTCGTCACCGTGCAGTCCGACATTGGCGGCAGCCCCGGCGACCTGGAACAGGTGGCGGCCGACCCGCGCCTGCACCTGCACCTGCTGCCCTACCAGCAGGGCCTGCGCATCCGCATCCTGGTGCGCCCGCTGCCCGATGCCGGCCCCTACCTGCGGCCCGGCGACGGGGCCGAGAGCGTGATCGCCGACGTGGGCGGCATCCGCATGGAAGCACGGCGCAACCTGAACGCCGAGCGCGAGGCCGAGCGCCAGTTGCTGGCCGATTGCCGCGCGCTCGAAGCGGCCGAGGACGAACACGGCGAATGGCTGCTGGGCTCCCCCATCGCGTGCCTGGAACTGCTGGCCGAGCTGCAGGAATTGCAAGAGCGCGACCCCGGCCGCGTGATCGTCGGCTGGCCCGAAGGCGAATCCTTCCGCGTGACCAAAAAGGTCAGCGCGAAATCGGTGCGCATCCAGATCCGGCGCGACAAGGACTGGTTCGCGGCCAACGGCGAGGTGCAGGTCGACGAAAACAGGGTGATGGATTTACGCGACCTGCTGTCGCGCTTGAAGGAAGACCGTTTCATCGCCCTCGGCGACAACCAGTTCCTGGCGCTGACGCATGAACTGCACCGCCGCCTGATGGACCTGTCGGCCTACAGCGATGCCGCTGACGTTGCAAATGAGGAGGCCTTGCGCTTCCACCCGCTGGCCAGCTTCGCGCTGGAAGAGATGGCGCAGGACGCCGGCGAAGTCGACGCCGACGCCGCCTGGCGCAAGCACATCCAGCATATGCAGGAGAATGCCGAGTACCGCCCGCAGCTGCCATCCACGCTGCAGGCGGAATTGCGCGACTACCAGCTCGAAGGCTTCGAATGGCTGGCGCGCCTGGCGCACTGGGGCGTCGGCGCCTGCCTGGCCGACGACATGGGCCTCGGTAAAACGCTGCAGGCGCTGGCGCTGATCCTGTCGCGCGCGCCCGGCGGGCCGACGCTGGTGGTGGCGCCGACCTCGGTGGCGACCAACTGGATGGCCGAAGCCGCGCGCTTTGCGCCGACCCTGCACATCCAGCTGTTCGGCAGCGGCGACCGCGCGGCGATGCTGAAGGAAGCCGGCGCCTACGACGTGATCGTCGCCAGCTACGGCCTGCTGCAGCTGGAAGCCGAACGCTTCGCAGGCACGCGCTGGCATACCATCGTGCTGGACGAGGCGCAGGCGATCAAGAACGCGCACACGCGCCGCTCGCAGGCGGTGATGGCGCTGCGCGGCGATTTTAGAATGGTGGCCACCGGCACGCCGCTGGAAAACCACCTGGGGGAGCTGTGGAACCTGTTCAGGTTCATCAACCCGGGCCTGCTCGGCAGCAGCGATCAATTCAACTTGCGCTTCGCCGGCCCGATCGAAAAGGCGCAGGATAAACGCGCCGAACTGGCGGCGCGCACGCGCCTGCGCCGCCTGACGCAGCCTTTCATTTTACGCCGCACGAAATCGCAGGTGCTGTCCGAGCTGCCGCCGCGCACCGAGATCGTGGTGCCGGTGGAACTGAGCCAGGAAGAGACGGCGCTGTACGAATCGCTGCGCCGCGAAGCGCTCGACCGGCTCGCCACAATGGAAGCGCAGGATGGGAAAAATGCGAGCCAGAAGCAGATCCAGATCCTGGCCGAGATGATGAAGTTGCGCCGCGCCTGCTGCAACCCGCAGCTGGTGGCGCCC
Source organism: Burkholderiaceae bacterium (assembly GCA_022701635.1). Classification (GTDB taxonomy): domain Bacteria; phylum Pseudomonadota; class Gammaproteobacteria; order Burkholderiales; family Burkholderiaceae_D; genus Telluria; species Telluria phyllosphaerae. The sequence goes on from JAKOOD010000284.1 coordinate 9,895, forward strand.
GACAGCGGCATCCGCAGCAGCAAGCTGGAGACCTTTGCGCGGCTGGCCGACGAACTGCTGGAAAACCGCCACAAGGCGCTGGTGTTCAGCCAGTTCGTCGACCACCTGACCCTGATCCGCAAGCACCTCGACGCACGCGGCATCCGCTATCAATACCTGGATGGTTCGACGCCGATGCAGGAACGTAAGCGCCGCGTGGATGCCTTCCAGGCCGGCGACGGCGACCTGTTCCTGATTTCGCTGAAGGCGGGCGGCGTCGGCATCAACCTCACTGCCGCCGATTATGTGATCCACATGGACCCGTGGTGGAATCCGGCGGTCGAAGACCAGGCCTCGGACCGCGCCCACCGCATGGGCCAGCAGCGCCCGGTGACGATCTACCGCCTGGTGACGCGCCACACGATCGAGGAAGGCATCGTCGACCTGCACCGCCACAAGCGCGACCTGGCCGACAGCCTGCTCGAAGGCAGCGACCTGGCGGCGCGCATGTCGCCCGCCGACATGCTGGCCATGCTGCAAGCCGGGCTCTCGGGCAATCGACCGGCCTCTATCGCGGACTGGCAATCCGTGTGATGATTGGCGTTTTGCAGGAACCGGTCGCCAATCGTGACGTATTGTTTCAAGGTTCCGCAGGGCCGGCGAATGGTGCTAACCTGTCGCCCCGCCGCCTGCCTCGCCGGTGGGCGCGCCATCTGGCCCTTTCTCTTTATCAGGCAGACAGATCAATGAAGACATCCAAACTCGCGCTTGCCGTCCTGCTGGCCAGCGTCGCGCTGGCGCCGGCCCAGGCGCGTCCTTCCAAGGCGGCCAAGGCCAAGCACACCAGCAGCGCCAAGGCCAAGGAATCGGCCAAAGCCAAACCGGGCAAGACCGGCAAGGCCGCCAAGGCTGCGGCAGTCGCGGCGCCGGTGGCCGCCGCCGCCGTGGCAGCTCCCGCCGCTGCCCCAACATCTCCCGCCACTGCGCAGAACCGCAACGACCGCTTCATGGACACGCTGTCGATGCAGTTCCTGACCGCGCTGTGGCGCGTCGATCCCGAGAGCGGCATCTACGTCGGCAAGTTCGACGCCGCCGCCAAGCTGACCCTCCCCGACGTCGCCACCCGCACCCGGCAGCTGGCCTTCATCGACGAGTGGCTCGACAAGTTCGGCAAGCTGAATGCCGACAAGCTGTCGCCCAACCAGCGTACCGACCTGGCGCTGCTGTTGAACAAGCTGCGCGCCGACCGCTGGCGCCTGACCACCCTGCGCGAGTTCGAGTGGAACCCGTCGCAGTACAACGTGGCCCAGCCGCTCGACCTGATCCTGAATACGGAATACGCCGCCAAGCCGCAGCGCCTGCGCACCATCCTGAAGCGCCTGGCCGACGTGCCGGCGTATTACCAGGCGGCGCGCGGCACGCTCGTCAACCCCACGCACGAACATACCCGCCTCGCGCTCGAGCAGGCGCCGGGCACGCTGGTGGTGCTGGCGGACCTCGGCAAGGCGGCCCAGGAATCGATCCTGTCGGCGCAGGAAAAAACGATCTTCGCGCAGCGCATCGCGAATGCCGGCAGCGCGGTGCTGGGCTGGGTCGATTACCTGAACGACCTAGATCGGTCGCAAACGCAGATGAAGCGCGGCCGCTCCTTCCGTATCGGCAAGGCCCTGTACGAACAGAAGTTCGGGTTCGAGATCCAGTCCGCCAGCAGCGCCGAGCAAACCTACCGCAAGGCCCTGGCCGCACGCGAAGAACTGCTCACGCGCATGGACGGCCTGGCCGACGGCTTGTGGGACAAGACGATGGGCCGCACCGCCAAGCCGCAGGACCGCTATCAAAAGATCGGCATGGTGATCGACCGCCTGTCGCTGCAGCACACGACGCCGGCCAACTTCCTGCCCGAGATCCGGCGCCAGATCCCGCAACTGCAGGACTACGTGGTCAAGAACAACCTGGTGACGATCGATCCCAGCAAGCCGCTGGTGGTGCGCGAGACCCCGCTGTACCAGCGCGGCGTGGCCGGCGCCAGCATCGATGCGCCGGGCCCCTACCGTCCGAAGGACAAGACCTATTACAACGTCACCCCGCTGGACGGCTTGAGCCCGGCACAGGCCGAGAGCAGCCTGCGCGAGTACAACAACTGGATGCTGCAGATCCTGAATATCCACGAGGCGATCCCCGGCCACTACACCCAGCTGATGAACGCCAACCGTTCACCGTCGCTGGTGAAGGCGCTGTTCGGCAACGGCGCCATGGTCGAAGGCTGGGCCGTGTATGGCGAGCGCATGATGCTGGAGTCGGGCTATGGCGACAACGCGCCGGAACTGTGGCTGATGTGGTGCAAGTGGAACCTGCGCAGCGTCTCCAACACCATCCTCGACTACAGCGTGCACGTGCTGGGCATGACGCGCGAGCAGGCGCTCGACCTGCTGGTGCGCCAGGCCTTCCAGACGCCGCAGGAAGCCACCGAAAAATGGAAGCGCGCGCAACTGTCGTCGGTGCAGCTGACCAGCTATTTCAGCGGCTACAGCGACATCATGGACTTGCGCGAGCGGCGCAAGCAGCAACTGGGCGACAAGTTCGACCTGAAGGCTTTCCACGACCAGTTCCTGGGCTACGGGAATGCGCCGGTCAGCGTGATCGGGCAGCTGATGCAATAAGCAGCGGACGGTCCGGGCGGACCTGTCGCGGCGAAGGGACCCGCGGGTCCCTTTTTTCCCTTCATTGCGTGCTGACAAGGGCCGCAGTGGCACCCCGCCTTAGGGCGGGCGCATCGGCGCGGTCGCCTCGCTGGTGGACGGTTCGCTGAAATCCAACGAAGCCTCGACCATGCTGCTGCTGACCTACAACCGCTCCGGCCTGCAGTTGTCGGCCGCCGAGGGCAGCGCGCGCAACTGGGACATGGGGTCGATTGGCGCATTCTTCCGTCACGGCTTCGCCGGTGCGAACGGCTTCAGCAATACCCCGGAAGGCAAGCTGCTGGCCGCGTCGTTCATGGATTCGTACAACCAGACGGTGAAAGCGGTGCGCGCCTACAAGCCGCAGTCGGTCGACGGCGGACTCGGCAACGGTGGCCTGTTGCGCACCAATTGATACTGCCGACGCACCATGCAAAACGGCGCCCGCGGGCGCCGTTGCTCTTGTAAAATTTCCCCGAAGGAAAAGTCAGGCATTTTCCGGCGGCGCCTGGCTGACACGCACGAACACCGGCGCCAGGATCAGTCCCAGTTCGAACAACAGGCACATCGGCACCGCCAGGGCCAGCATGCTGACCGCATCCGGCGGCGTGACCACGGCGGCGATGGCAAAGGCGCCGACGATCGCGTACGGACGGATCGAGCGCAGCTTTTCGACGCTGACGATGCCCATGCGTACCAGGATCACGACCACCACCGGCACCTCGAAGGTGGCACCGAAGGCCAGGCACATCGACATCACGAAATCGAGATAGTTCTCGATGTCGGGCATGACCGCGATCGAGGCCGGCGCGAAATTGGCGATGAAGTGGAACACGCGGCCGAACACGAAGAAGTAGCAGAACGCCACCCCGGCCATGAACAGCAGCGACGACGAGATCACCAGCGGCAGCACCAGCCGCTTTTCGTGGGCATACAGGCCGGGCGCGACGAAGGCCCAGGCCTGGTAGAACACCCAGGGCAGCGACAGGATCAGGGCCAGCACCAGCGTCACCTTCATCGGCACCAGGAAGGGTGCGGTGACGCCGGTGGCGATCATCTTGGCGCCCGCGGGCAGCGAGGCCAGCATCGGGGCGGCCAGGTAGTCGTAGATTTCCGCCGCGCCCGGCCAGGAGAACAGTGCGGCGCAGACGATCGCCACGCCGATCGCTGCCTTGACCAGGCGGTCACGCAGCTCGACCAGGTGGGAAATGAATGTTTCTTCGCCCGAGGCTTCTTGGGTCATCAGAAAAAGGATGTGTTGGATTTGACGCCGGGACGGAACTTCCGGACGCGTGCGGCGCCGGACAGCACGTGCTGACGCGTTCCCTGGCGATTCTTGAACCAGGCCGGCACGTTCGAGGTGCGCACCAGCTTCTTGCGCCGGAATTCGCGCGCCTTGCGCTCGATGTCGTCCGGCGATACGTAACTCGGCGTCGGCGCGGTGGCGGCCGATGCGCCGTGGTCGTCACCGCGCCAGGCCGATTCGACCTCGCCCATGTGTGACGACACCGTGTCCTCGACGTCGGTCTTGAAGGTGTCGACCCCCGACTTGAAGCCACTGGCGCCGGCCTGCACTTCCTTGTGCAGGCTGCGCAGCTCTTCCATCTCGATCTCGCGCGAGACCTCGGTCTTCACCTGGGCCAGGTAGCGCTGGGCACGGCCGTACAGCGTCCCGGCCATGCGGGCCACCTTCGGCAGTTTTTCCGGCCCGATGACGACCAGCGCCACCGCGCCGATCACGGCGAGTTTGGTAAGACCGAGATCGATCATGGTGCCGGGTTAAAAGCGGCTTTTTTCGCGGGTCTCGACGTCGATGGTGCCCTTGTCGGCCACCTGTTGCGGCGGGACCGGGGTCTGGGTGGTCGTGGTGCCCGGCTTGACTTCATCGTCCTTCACGCCATCCTTGAAGCCCTTGACGGCCTTGCCCAGATCCGAGCCGGCGTTTTTCAGCTTGCCGGTGCCAAAGATGATCACCACCACGACCAGCAGGATCACCCAGTGCCAAATACTCAATCCACCCATCATTTTCTCCTTGCCGGGCAAGTGCCCGATATGCGTACAGCAAAGTCCTTGCTTTCACGCGCAGTATAAGCCATGCAGGGCAAGAGCGCCCTCTTTCCACCAAGAAGCTCAAAAAACCTGCCGGGCGTTGCACTTGCGGTGGGGGCGCCGAGCCTTGCGATGCCCACCGTGCGTTCGTATAGCCGCGCTTCTCAACCGGCACTGCGGCCGCTCGCCACGGTTTTTTCGAGCTTTTACTTCAGTCGGTCAGGTACCGAGACCGCGCCACGGACGCTTGCCGCCGTACACGTGCAGGTGCAGGTGATACACCTCCTGCCCGCCATCCGGTCCGACATTGAACAGGGTCTTGTAGCCGCCGCTGCGTTGTCCGTCCGCATCCTGCTGGACAGCGATGCCGTGTTCGGCAGCCAGCTTCGGCGCCAGCGCCAGCATCCGCCCCAGCAGCGGCGCGTGGGCGTCGGTGCAGTCCGAGAGCGAGGCCACGTGCTGTTTCGGGATCACCAGCAGGTGCACCGGTGCGGCCGGGTTGATGTCCTTGAACGCGAGCACCTCATCGTCTTCGTACACCACGCTCGCCGGAATCTGCTTGGCGGCGATCTTGCAGAAAATGCAGTTATCCATAGTCTCTCCAAAAGCTTATCTGGTGGCGGCCCCGCCACTCCACAAGAGACGGGCGCGTTAGTCTATCCGGCCGGCATGACGGCAGCGTGACCGCCCGGTGCCTTTGCGATGCCGTCGCGTCACTCCTTGGGACGCGCTGCCTTCTCGGCGATGCCGGACACGCCTTCGCGGCGCGCCAGCTCATCGATCACCTGCTGCGGCGTCAAACCGAAGCGCGCCAGCAGCACCATCGAATGGAACCACAGGTCGGCGGTTTCGTACAGCAGCTTGGATGGGTCGGCGCCGGCACGCACGTCCTTGGCGGCCATCACGGTCTCGACCGCTTCTTCGCCGATCTTTTTCAGGATCGCGTCGTCGCCCTTGGCAAACAGTTTCGCCACGTAGGACGTGGCAGGGTCGCCGCCGTGCTCCGGCTTGCGCGACTCGATCACGGCCGCCAGTTGGTCCAGGTTGAAGCTCATGTGTCCTTCTTCGGCTGGGTGTTCTTCGGCTGCGCTTTTTTCGCATCCGTATAAATGGTGGCAGGGTCCTGCAGTACCGGCTCGACGCTGTGCCAGTCGCCGTTGTCGAACTTCTGGAAGAAGCACGAGTGGCGCCCGGTATGGCAGGCGATGCCGCCCGCCTGCTCCACCTTCAGCAGCACCACGTCTTCGTCGCAGTCGAGGCGGATCTCCAGCACTTTCTGCACGTGGCCGGACTCTTCGCCCTTGTGCCATAGTTTCTTGCGCGAACGGCTCCAGTACACCGCTTCGCCCAGCTCGACGGTCTTGGCCAGGGCCTCGCGGTTCATCCAGGCGAACATCAGGATGTCGCCGCTGCCCGCTTCCTGGGCGATCACCGGCACCAGGCCGTGTTCGTCCCACTTGATTTTCTTGAGCCAGGGCTGGCCGGGGATCGATGGGGTCGTGGTCGGGGTTGCCATGTGTTCTCTATCAGTCCAGGCGCATCGGAATGCCGCGCTCGGCCATGAAGCGCTTGGCTTCGCCGACCGTGTGCTGCCCGTAGTGGAAAATGCTGGCGGCCAGCACCGCGTCGGCGTGGCCTTGCAGGACGCCGTCGGCCAGGCAGCTCAGTCCGCCGACGCCGCCCGAGGCGATGACCGGGATGCCGACCGCGTCCGACACGGCGCGCGTCAGGCCCAGGTCGAAGCCGGATTTGGTGCCGTCGCGGTCCATGGAGGTGAGCAGCAGCTCGCCGGCGCCCAGGCTTTCCATCTTGCGCGCCCATTCCACCGCGTCCAGCCCGGTCGGGTTGCGCCCGCCGTGGGTGAACACTTCCCATTTGCCGGGCGCGACCTGCTTGGCGTCGATCGCCACCACGATGCACTGCGAGCCGTGCTTCTGGGAGGCCTCGAACACCAGCTGCGGGTTGGTGACGGCCGAGGTGTTCATCGACACCTTGTCGGCGCCGGCATTCAGCAGCCGCCGCACATCCTCGACCTTGCGCACGCCGCCGCCCACCGTCAGCGGAATGAACACGGTCGAGGCCACCGCCTCGATGATCGGCAGGATCAGGTCGCGGCCGTCGCTGGACGCCGTGATGTCGAGGAAGGTGATCTCGTCCGCGCCCTGGCCGTCGTAGCGGCGGGCGATCTCGACCGGGTCACCGGCGTCGCGCAGCTCGGTGAAATTGATGCCCTTGACGACGCGGCCGCCGGTGACGTCGAGGCAGGGGATGATGCGTTTTGCGAGCATAATTTATGTGTTGACTTTAATACTTCATGCCCGCAAACGATGCACGTCATTCCCGCGCAAGCGGGAATCCATGCTGAGTTTGCAGGAGAGGCGCAGCTGACACTTGGTCATATTCAGTATGGATTCCCGCTTTCGCGGGAATGACGGCATTTAATTTGCGGGAATAAAGCCGGTTCAGGCCTGCGCACCCTCGGTCAGCGCATCCGCACGCTCCTGCGCGCTGGACAGGTCCAGCGTGCCCTCGTAGATCGAGCGGCCGCAGATCACGCCTTCGATGCCTTCGTCCTGCACCGCGCACAGCGCTTCGACGTCGGCCAGGTTGTGCACGCCGCCCGATGCGATGATCGGGATGCGCACCGCCTGGGCCAGCTTGACGGTGGCCTCGATGTTGACGCCGCCCAGCATGCCGTCGCGGCCGATGTCGGTGTAGACGATCGATTCGACGCCGTAGCCTTCGAACTTCTTGGCCAGGTCGATGACTTCGTGGCCGGACATCTTGCTCCAGCCGTCGGTGGCCACCTTGCCATCCTTGGCGTCCAGGCCGACGATGATCGAGCCCGGGAAGGCGCCGCAGGCGTCATGCAGGAAGCCCGGGTTCTTCACCGCGGCGGTGCCGACGATGATGTAGGTGATGCCGTCGTCCAGGTAGCGCTCGATGGTGTCGAGGTCGCGGATGCCGCCGCCCAGCTGGACCGGGATCTCGTCCAGGCCGTTTTCTTCGGCGTACTCCTGCACGGTCATCAGGATCGATTTGATCGCCGCTTCGTTCTTCGGCTTGCCCGCGAATGCGCCGTTCAGGTCGACCAGGTGCAGCCGGCGCGCACCCTTCTTGAGCCAGTGCAGCGCCATCTCGGCGGGATCTTCGGAAAACACGGTGGCGAGGTCCATATCGCCTTGTTTCAGGCGAACGCAGTGACCGTCTTTCAGGTCGATGGCGGGGATCAGCAGCATGGTCGTTGTCGGTTGGTTGACGGTGTAAAAAGAACGCGGACGTTCAAGGATTCCAGTGGATGAAATTACGGTACAGGCGCAGCCCGGCGGCCGCGCTCTTCTCTGGATGGAACTGGGTGGCGACGATGTTGTCCCGGCCCACGGCGCAGCAATACGGCGCGCCATAGTCGGCTTCGCCAATGGTGTCGTCGGGATTGGCCGGCGCCGCGTAGTAGCTGTGCACGAAGTAGAACCAGGCGCCGTCCTCGACGCCTTCCCACAGCGGGTGCGCGCGGGTCTGGCGCACGCGGTTCCAGCCCATCTGCGGCACCTTGAAGCGCGAGCCGTCGGCCTGCAGCTTGCCGTCGAGCTGGAAGCGCACGACCTTGCCGGGCAGCAGGCCCAGGCCCGGCGTGCCTTCGTTTTCCTCGCTCGCGTCGAACAGCATCTGCTCGCCCACGCACACGCCCATCACCGGACGCGTCTTCATGGCGCGCAGCACGGCTTCCTCGGCGCCGGATTCGCGCAGGCTGCGCATGCAGTCGCGCATCGCGCCCTGGCCCGGCAGGACCACACGGTCGGCCGCATCGATGTCGGCCGCGGCGTGGGAGACCAGCACATCGGCTTCCGGCGCGGCCACGCGCAGCGCCTGCACCACCGAACGCAGGTTGCCCATGCCGTCGACCACAACAATCTTGTTCGTCATTGTGTGATGTCCGCCGCTTAGAGGCTGCCCTTGGTCGATGGGATCACGCCCAGCGCGCGCTCGTCCAGCTCGGTGGCGGCGCGCAGCGCGCGGCCGAAGGCCTTGAACACGGTTTCGCACTGGTGGTGCGCGTTCACGCCGCGCAGGTTGTCCACGTGCAGGGTCACGCCGGCATGGTTGACGAAGCCGCGGAAGAACTCGATGGTGAGGTCGACGTCGAAGCGGCCGATGGTCGCGCGGGTGAACGGCACGTGCCATTCCAGGCCCGGGCGGCCGGAAAAGTCGATGACCACGCGCGACAGCGCTTCGTCCAGCGG
>JAKOOD010000320.1 GCA_022701635.1 Burkholderiaceae bacterium
GATGCCGTGCTGGCGACCATGGCCGAGGGCGGCGCAATCGGCAAGGTCAAGGTCAGCGCGATCCGCGCCGGCAAGATCAAGTACGCGATCGACGCCGCATGAAGGAGGCAGCCATGCTGGACATCGACAAGCTGCTGGCGCCGGTGAGCGAACAGCAGCCCTGCGGCGAAGACCTCGCGTTTTCCAGCGAGATCGACGCCATCGTGCGCGCGCGCCAGGCCGACGATCCGTCGATCGAGCAGGGCGCCTGGGTTACCGACCTGAAGGAAGCCGACTGGAAGTTCGTGGCCAGGCAGTGCGCGCAACTGATCGAACAGCGCAGCAAGGACCTGCAGCTGGCGGTGTGGCTGGCCGAAGCCGGCGTCAAGACCGGCGGCGTGCGCGGCCTGGCCGACAGCCTGGAACTGATCGCGGCGCTGTGCGAACGCCATTGGGATGGCCTGTATCCGCAGCCGGACGAAGACGGCGTCGAGCGCCGCATCGGCAACCTGGCCTGGGTGGCGGCGCGCATCGCGCCGTGGCTGCGCGCGGTGCCCCTGACCGAGGACAATCCGCCGGGCGGGGCTGCGTATGCGCTGAGCGACTTCGACGTCGCCCGTGCCCACGGCGGCGAGGCGCTGGCGAAGCTGGAAGCGGCGCGCCAGCGCGGCGCGCGCGGCTTCTACCGCAACCTGCTGCGCGACTGCGGCCAGTGCAAGGCCGCCATCGACCGCCTCGAACAGAGCGTCGATGCGCGCCTGGGCGCCGACGGGCCGAGCTTCAGTGCGGCCAAGTCGGGGCTGGAAAGCGTGCTGATGTTCGTGAAGCCGCTGGCGGGGGAGGAGACCGCCATGACGGCAGCGCCTGCGGATGCCGCGCCCGCCATGCCGGCCGCACTGGAGCAGGGCAGCGAAGCGGCGTCCGCCACCGCGATGGTAAATGGTCCGCTCCGGAACCGGGTCCAGGCGCTGGCCCAGCTGCGCGCCGTCGCCGAGTTCTTCCGCCGTACCGAGCCGCATAGCCCGGTGGCCTATCTGGCGGAAAAGGCCGCCCACTGGGGTGAGCAGCCGCTGCACGTGTGGCTGAGGGCGGTGGTCAAGGACGACGCCTCGTTCGCCCATATCGAAGAACTGCTGGGCGTCGAGACGAAGTCCTAGGCGGTTGTTACTGGGACTGGCCGGGCTGGCCCGCCGCCGAAGCCGACGGGGCCGCCGATTGCGCAGCTTGGCCGCCGGCCTGGCCCGCTTGCGCGACCTGGGAGGTGGCCCGCGCCACCTGTTCCTCGACCCGGCGCATGGCGTCGCGCGTCGACTGGGTCACCTGCTCGTAGCCCTTGAAGGCATTGTCGATCGCGGCCTTGATGATCTCGACCGCGTTTTCCTGGCCCGGCTTGACGTTCTGGGTGACGTCGTAGATCAGCGCCGACAGCGTGTTCTTGGCTTCGACCAGGTGGGTGTCGGCGGCCTGCTGGAAATCCTTCTGGATGTCGCCGATGATCTGGCGCAGCTGTTCGCCGTAGGCGGCGGCTTCCGACACGCCGGGCTGGATGCGCGACTGCACGGCATCGATGGCGGCTTTCGGATCGCCGGCCTGGCTGGCGGCCCGGCCGGTGGCCAGGGTGCCTTCCAACGCATTGCGGGCCGTGCTCAGGTTGAGTGCCACCACCTGCTCGACGCCCTGGACCGCCTTGCTGGCGAGGGCATTGAAGGTCTGGACCTGCAGATCGAACAGGGTCTTGGTGGCGGATGCGAATTGCTCGGGATTGGTGAACATCGTTTTCTCCTCGCGATAGATGAACTGGATACCTACGGACGACCTGGAACTGCTCCTCTTTCTTGTTATCGAATCTTCATGCCAGCGCAGGCATTATTTAACAGGCATGGGTTTTTCGCAACGGGCGTCACGATACGGCCCGCTGGCTTTTTCCCAGCCCGGACCCAGCGGCGTCTGCGTGCAGGCCAGGCTGCCGGTGGCCTTGCTGCGCCACTGGAACCAGGGCGCCGGCTCGGCGTGCAGGCAGGCGGGGAGGGCAAGCGCGAGCCCGGCGGCGATGAGGATGGCATGTTTCATGATGCGCCGAGCTTAACCGCTTGACGCCGCAAGTCAAGCGTACGCATTGACCTTGCCATCGTGGGAAGGTGTACCCTTGTCGAATGGAACACGACAATCACGGGCGCCACCCGCAATGGAATATCGGCGAGACGGCCAGGGCATCCGGCGTCAGCGCCAAGATGATCCGCCACTACGAAGCGATCGGCCTGCTGCCGCCGGCGCGCCGCACCGAGGCGGGTTACCGCCTGTACGGCGCGCAGGATGTACGCCTGCTGCAATTCATCCACCGCGGCCGCGCGCTCGGCTTTTCGCTGGAACAGGTCGCCAATCTGCTGGCGCTGTGGCAGGACAAGGACCGCGCCAGTGCCGACGTGCGGCGCCTGGCCGCGGCCCACATCGATGAACTCGAACGCAAGATCGCCGAACTGGAAGCGATGAAGCGCACGCTGCAGGCGCTGGCCCATTCCTGCCACGGCGACCAGCGCTCGGACTGTCCGATTCTTGATGATCTGGCATCGCACGACTCGTGTTCTAATGGCTGACTTCCAGCTCAGCCCGAATCGACCCGATGCGCATACCCCTGCTGTCTAGCTTTCTTATCCTGGTCGTGGTCGGCACCGCCATACTCTGGGTGCTGGGTTCCGCCCTCATCAAGGTCGAGCCGCGCGCGGTGACGCTCGATGCCGCGCTCGGCGCCGAGCCCCTGACGCTGGACGCCGGCCCCGGCCGGCGCGTCGCCGCCTCGTATATCCCGGCGCTTGGAACGGGCAAGGGCGGCATCCTGCTGCTGCACGGCATCCATGGCGACCGGCGCCAGATGGAAGCGCGCGCCGCCTTCCTGCACCGCGAGGGTTATGCCGTGATGCTGATCGATTTGCCGGGCCAGGGTGCCAGCACCGCGCCGGCGGTCACGTTCGGCCTGACCGAGGCCGAGGGGGTGCGTGCCGCGCTCGCGGAATTGCGCCGCCGCCTGCCTGGCCGGCGCATCGGCGTGATCGGCGTCTCGCTCGGCGCCGCGTCGCTGGTGCTGTGCCGCGATTGCCCGAAAGTGGATGCGGCGGTGCTGGAATCGATGTACCCGTCGATCGAGGAAGCGGTCGAAGACCGCCTGCGCATGCGCCTCGGTGCGCTCGGCGTGCCCTTGTCGCGCCTGCTGCTGTGGCAACTGCCGCTGCGCCTGCACA
>JAKOOD010000355.1 GCA_022701635.1 Burkholderiaceae bacterium
GGGCGTCTTCCATCGCACCGTACTCGGCCGCCCACGCTTCCTCCTCGAGCGCGGCGATGCGCGCGCACCAGAAGGCGTCGCGCAGCGTGAAATTGCCCTCGACGCTGATCAGGCCGCGCACCAGTTCAGGCACGCGATCGGCCACCATCATCGCCACCGCGCCGCCGACGCTGTGCCCGAGCAGCCAGGCCGGCTGCTCGATCTCGTCGCGCAAGTAGTGCGCCAGCGCGTCGGCCTGGCCCGCCAGGTCGATCCCGGCTTCCTCGCTGCGATGGCGGCCGTAGCCGATCATGTCGGGCGCGTGGACGTCGATACCTGGCAGGAGCCGCGCCGGCGCGAAATAATCGATCGGCCCGAGCAGGCCGTGGACCATCAGCAGCGCCGCGCCCTTCGCAGTCCCCTTCGCAGTCTCCTTATCTACTGCACCGGTCATTGCGCCGTCATGCCGTCGTCGGCCGTGATGATGGCGCCGTTGATGAAGTGCGCTTCCTCGGCCGCCAGCAACAGCAGCAGGCCATCCAGGTCTTCCGGCTTGCCGGTGCGGCGGCGCGGCAGCATTTCGATCAGCTTCTTGCCCTGCTCGGTATCGAAGTAATCCTCGTTCATCTCGGTGGCGATGTAGCCGGGGCAGATCGCATTCACGTTGATGCCGTAGCGGCCCCACTCGACCGCCATCGCCTTGGTCATCTGCACCACGCCGGCCTTGCTCATGCAGTACACGCTGATCTGCGGCAGCACGCGCAGCCCGGCCACCGAAGCGATGTTGACGATACGGTGCTGCTTCTTGGGGTCGCCCTTGGCGCGCTGGATCATGCGCTTGGCGGTCTGCTGGGCCATGAAGAAGGCGCCGCGCAGGTTGGTGTCCATCATGTAGCCGTAGTCTTCCTCGGTGACGTCAAGCAGGCGCTGGGTCGTCGAGACCCCGGAATTGTTGACCAGGATGTCGATCGGGCCGACCTCGGTCTCCGCATGCGCGATCGCCGACTTGATGCTGGCGAGGTCGGTCACGTCGAGCGTCACCACATGGGCGGCGCCGCCGTCGGCCTCGATCTCGGCACGCAATTCCTTGAGCCGCTCGAGGCGGCGCGAGGCCAGCACCACCTGCGCGCCGGCGCCGGCCAGCGCCTTCGCGAAACGGGCGCCGAGGCCGCTGGAAGCGCCGGTGACCATGGCGATCTTGCCTTCGAAATTGACTTCGATTCCCACGTGGGTCTCCCTTAGCCGAACGTTATTCTGTTGCGAAGACATTATGATTGCACACTTCGCCTATTTCACGCGGTTTAGATTGCCGCATCTAATACATGCCCTACAATAGCGCACGGCGTTGCAATCGCGAGTAAAAAAGTGCACACTCGTGCTTAAATTTTTTCAACACTAGATAATAATGACTCAGCCCAACAACATCCTCGAACAATACGGCCCGCGCGAGGCGATGGAATACGACGTCGTGATCGTCGGCGGTGGCCCGGCCGGCCTGGCAAGCGCGATCCGCCTCAAGCAGCTGGCCGCCGAGAAAGGCCGCGAGGTGTCGGTCTGCGTGCTGGAAAAAGGCGGCGAACTCGGCGCCCACATCCTGTCGGGCGCGGTGATGGATCCGCGCGCGCTGACCGAACTGTTCCCAAACTGGAAGGAACTGGGCGCGCCCCTGACCACGGCGGTGAGCGAAGACCGCGTGCTGTTCCTGACCGAAACCAAGTCCTACGCCACGCCGTCCTTCATGGTCCCGAAGATGCTGACCAACCACGGCAACTACGTGATCTCCCTGGCCAACGTGGTGCGCTGGCTCGGCCAGCAGGCCGAAGCGCTGGGCGTGGAAATCTTCCCCGGCTTCCCGGCGGCCGAAGTGCTGTTCAACGACGACGGTTCGGTCAAGGGCGTGGCCACCGGCAACATGGGCGTGAACCGCCACGGCGAACCGACCGACGCGTTCCAGTTGGGTATGGAATTGCACGCCAAGTACACCTTCTTTGCCGAAGGCTCGCGCGGCCACCTCGGCAAGCAGCTGATCGCCAAGTACGACCTGAACAAGGGCAAGGACCCGCAGACCTACGGCATCGGCATCAAGGAACTGTGGGAAATCGACCCGGCCAAGCACCAGCCGGGCCTGGTGGTCCACACCGCCGGCTGGCCGCTGGACAACAGCACCTATGGCGGCTCCTTCCTGTACCACCTGGAAAACAACCAGGTCGCGGTCGGCTTCGTGGTCGGCCTAGCCTACCAGAACCCGTATTTGTCGCCGTACGAGGAATTCCAGCGCTACAAGACCCACCCGGCGATCCGCGGCTTCTTCGAAGGCGGCAAGCGTATCTCGTATGGCGCGCGCGCCATCACCGCCGGCGGCCTGCAATCGCTGCCGAAGTTCGTGTTCCCGGGCGGCGCCCTGATCGGCTGCGACGCCGGCTTCCTCAACACCAGCCGCATCAAGGGCAGTCACGGTGCGATCAAGACCGGCATGATGGCCGCCGACGCCGCCTTCGCCGCGCTGGGCGAGGAACGCCAGCACGACGAACTGGCCAGCTACCCGGCCGCCTTCGAGCAGTCCTGGCTGCACGAAGAGCTGCACGTGGCGCGCAACTTCAAGCCGTGGATGAGCAAGGGCCTGTACCTGGGCACCATCATGACCGGCATCGACCAGATCCTGTTCAAGGGCAAGGCGCCGTGGACGCTGCACCACAAGCACGCCGATCACGAATGCCTGCGCCCGGCGGCCGAGTTCACCCCGATCGTGTACCCGAAGCCGGATGGCAAGCTGACTTTTGACCGCCTGTCGTCGGTCTTCATATCGAACACCAACCACGCCGAAGACCAACCGGTGCACCTGACGCTGAAGAACCCGAACGTGCCGGTGGAGGTCAACCTGGCCCGCTACGCGGGTCCGGAATCGCGCTACTGCCCGGCGGGCGTGTACGAGTACGTGAAGACGGATGCGGGCGGCGACCGCCTGCAGATCAATGCCCAGAACTGCGTGCACTGCAAGACCTGCGACATCAAGGATCCGACCCAGAACATCGTCTGGGTGACGCCGGAGGGTGGCGGCGGGCCGAATTATCCGAACATGTAAAACAAAACCGGCGCACGCAGCGCCGGTTTTTTTATGTGGGTGTACTCAGTACACGCGCACAAGCGCCGCTTTAATACAGGCGCCGGCCGTGCTTGCCGAAATTGTGCCCGGTCACGATCAGCGAGCTCTCCACCAGCGTCGACAGGCCCAGCAGCAGTTGCACCAGCTTGTCGTCCGGCAGTACCCAGATCTGCCCTTCCGGCTGGCCGGCATTGGTGGCGGCCATGATCAGCGGCGCGACCCAGCTGGCGTCCGGCTCGACGTCGAGCAGGATGGCGTCGGCCGTGGTCTGCATGTAGATGTCGCCACCGACCGCGAGGCGGAAGCGCACCCCGACCCCGGTTTCCTGCGGCTGGATCAGTTCCAGCATGGCCTGGTTGTGCTCGGCGATCCACAGCTCGACATCCTGCGGCGTCTCCAGCGGCGTCCAGGGTACCGGGCGGAAGCGGGGGCGGTCGGTGGCGTTGTCGCGGGCGTCTTGGTTCATGGTGTGGCGCTATCGGAATGAATGGAAACGGCGCGTATGCTACACCAAGGTCACCAGCTTGACCGCGACCTCGCCATTTTCGATCGACAATTCTGCGGCGGAGATGGGCAGGCTGAAGCGGCGCCGGCCGGCGCTGCCCGGATTCACGTAGAGGACGCCGCCACGTTCCGTGCAGGATGGCTTGTGCGAGTGCCCGGCGACCACCACGCGCACGCCGGCGGCGGCCGGATCGAGGTCGAGGGTTTTCAGGTCGTGGATGACGAACAGTCCCACGCCGCCCAGGTCGAGGCGCGCGGTTTCCGGGATCGAGCGCGCCCAGACGGCGGTGTCGTTGTTGCCGCGCACCACCGTCAAGGGCGCAATCGTGCCGAGGCGCTCCAGGATGTCGGGTCCGCCGATATCGCCACCATGGACGATGTGATCGGACCCGGCAAGGAAATCGAGCGCCTCGGGACGCAGCAGGCCGTGGGTGTCGGAGATCAGCCCGATCCGCAGCCGCGTCAATGCCGGGGCCGGCTCATCTTGGCCGCGGTATAGATCGAGTACAGTGCCGCAATGCCGACCAGCACGTAGACCAACCGGGTGGCCGGGCTGCCGGGGCCGAACAGGGTGGCGACCACGTCGACGTCGAACAGGCCGACCATCGCCCAGTTCAGGCCGCCGACAATCAACAGCGCCATGGCGATATAGTCGACCGCCGACATGGCCGAGTGCCCTTCGCGCGACGCAGCGCGCCGTTCCGGCAGGTGCCGCCGTTCCATGGTTGGTGCATTTACGCTTGCCATCTTCGCCTCCATTACCCAAAAGGTCAGGTCCAGACTTTAAGATAGCAAAAACACGAAAGTGTGCGCGCCGCTTATCCGATTGGCATGACGGCGCCGGGCCGGCTCAGCCCTTCCAGGTACGGTTCAAGCCGGTATCGGCATGGATCCAGCCGCCCTTCGGGCCGCCGCGGTAATAGAAGCCGACGCCGCCTTTGCGGAAACTCTTCACCAGGCCGCCCAGCACTTCCTCGGTCAGGCCGGCAATGCGCACGTCGGCGGCCTTGCCCGACATGTGCAGCGACTGGCGCGCGGCCGGGACGCCCTGCTCGATCAGGCGGCTGTTGGAAGCCGGGGTGCGGTAGCCGGACAGGATCTCCATCGGCTTGTCGAGGCCGTAGCGCGCGACGAAGGCCTGCGAGGCCCACAGGGTCTCGAGCAGCTTGGGATCGATCGGGATCGATGACTTGCCATTCACGTCGCGCAGGATGTGGCACAGTTCCTGGTAGGCGGCATCGATCACCTGGCCATCTTTCCAGTACAGCACGTTGGTGCGCTCGCCGCTCTGCGGGCGAACCACGGACAAGGTGCGCGGCTTGGCCCAGAAGTCGGGGTCGACGACCTGGGCGTCGAACAGGTCGGGCGGCGGTTCCACGCCGACGGCATCGGAAGTCTGGGAAGCGCCGGCACGCGCGGCGTGGGCATCGATCAGGGGCACGGCCACCAATCCGGCGGCGGTCAGGCGCAAGCCCTGGTGTAGGAAGTCTCTGCGGGAAGCCATAACGAACTCATCATTTTAATGCGCGTACTATATCGCAATGCACAAATGGATTGAAGACGTGTTCGTTACAGTTTGTATTACGAATTGTTTCACGCAATACTAATGACGCATTAACTAACGCCGATCAATTACTGCAGTTGCAAAAGCGTTTGCGTTCGGGCACTGCCGCGGCATCCAGTTGTTTCCACAGGAAATCGCATTCGAGGCCGAAGCAGGCTTTGTCCTTGCCGGCATTGACGTAGCCGTGGCGCTTGAAGAAGGCGCTGGCCGACGCCGGGCTGTGCATGTGCAGCTTGCTGATGTTGCAGGCGCGCGCGCGGGTTTCGACGGCGGCCAGCAGTTCGCTGCCGATACCGCTGCGCAGCCGGCCGGGCGCGACGTAGCACAGCGCCAGCTTGCCCGCTGGGGTCAGCAGCGCCAGGCCGACCAGCTGCCCCGCCTGCTCGGCGACGACGGCGTAATTGCTGGGAGAGGCAAACCAGGTCGACACGTTTTGCGTGGTCTTGTTGCCCAGCCAGGCCTGGAGCAGCTCGGGGCGCTGGCTATGGTCTGCCGCGCAGCCCTGCTCGATCGAGTGGCGCAGCAGCGAGCAGGCTGCTGTCGCGTCATCCGGTGTCGCCTGGCGAATGTCAATACCGCAAATCTGAATACCCATGAACTTCCGACGTCAAATACGAGCTGGTAGGACGCTTCTGCGAGGTCCGACAGGCCGGACTATAACCCAAACGGGAACTCTCTGCTTTGGCATGGCCCGCCAGCCATGACGGCGGAATCGGACGTTTAAGCATATGATGAAAATGTACTTTTGTTTTGCCTCGCCATCACGGATGATCCAGCCTTCCCACCATGGTATGTACAGGACCCACATGAAGACTCTGCATTTTTCTCCATTGCGCCGCGTCGTGCTGGCGCTTGCGCTCGGCACAGCGGCGATATCGGCGGTCGTGCCGGCCCAGGCCGCCGAGGTCGAGCTGCTGAACGTGTCGTACGACGTCGCCCGCGAGCTGTACAAGGACGTGAACCCGGCCTTCATCGCCGCATGGAAAAAGAGCAGCGGCGACACCGTCATCATCAAGCAGTCGCACGGCGGTTCCAGCAAGCAGGCGCGTGCCGTGGCCGACGGCTTGCCGGCGTCGGTCGTCACCATGAACCAGGCCAATGACATCGACATGCTGGCCGACCGCGGCCTGGTCGCCGCCGACTGGGCCAAAAAATTCCCGAACAATGCGGCCCCGTATTACTCGACCATGGTATTCCTGGTGCGCAAGGGGAATCCGAAGCAGATCCGCGACTGGGCCGACCTGGCCAAGCCGGACGTGCAGGTCGTGATCCCGAATCCCAAGACCGCGGGCAACGGCCGCTACACCTACCTGGCGGCCTGGGGCTCGGTGATCAAGAAAGGCGGCAAGGAAGACCAGGCGCGCGACCTGGTGGCGCGCATCTTCAAGAACGTGCCGGTACTCGATGGCGGGGGCCGCGCAGCCACCACCACCTTTACCCAGCGCCAGATCGGCGATGCGCTGGTTACCTTCGAAAACGAAGTGAACCTGGTGCGCGCCGAATTCGGCAACGACTTCGAAGTCGTGTATCCGTCGATGTCGGTGCTGGCCGAATCGCCGGTGGCAATCGTCGACAAGGTGGTTGACCGCCAGGGTGTGCGCAAGCAGGCCACGGCTTACCTGAACTTCCTGTATTCGGACGCCGGCCAGGCGATCGGCGCCAAGCATTACATGCGCGTACGGAACGAGAAAGTCATGAAACAGTTTGCCGCGAATTACAAACCGATCCAGTTGTTCACCGTGGATGAGGTGTTCGGTGGCTGGCGCGCCGCACAGAAACGGCATTTCGACGATGGCGGCGAATTCGATAAGATTTATCAAAACAAATAATAAATTCGATCCGGCATTCACCAGCATGCTGAATTGAATGTAAATGCTGTATATATATACAGGGTTATACCAAGCGATCTGTTCTTGAGGGAATTTTTAACCACTCATCAATAATTTCTTTGCATAATTTCCCTGTACAAATAAGGCCTTGCGACAACGCGGGGCCTTTTTTCTTGTAGAATCCTGCAGTTGGTTTTGATTTCCTTTGAGCGACATTGTTATATGTCCATCGGCATGTAATCAATCAATGGAAAATTCCCAAGTGGCTTGCCGCTACTGGTGATTCGTTTGATGCTCCGCCGCCGCCCGGCGCCCGACCATTAACCCGTACCCTATTCATACATGATCAAAAAATTCATTGCCGCCGTATTGATGACGATCTCCAGTGCGGCCGCCCTCGCCGTGCCGTTCGGATCGCAATCGGTGCTGGTGGTGGAAGACGATACCGGCAAGGTGCTGTTCGAAAAGAACGCCTCGACCGTCGCCCCGATCGCTTCCCTGACCAAACTCATGACCGCCATGGTCGTGCTCGATGCCCACCAGGACATGAACGAGCCGATCGAGATCGAAAAGAGCGACGTCGACCTGCTCAAGCACAGCTCGTCGCGCGTGCCGGTGGGTGCCACCATCCCGCGCCGCGACGTGCTGCAGCTGGCCCTGATGTCCTCGGATAACCGCGCCGCCGCCGCGCTCGCCCGCACCTACCCGGGCGGCACCGATGCCTTCCGCGCCGCGGTCAAGCGCAAGATCATGGCGCTCGGCATGACCCAGACCGTGATCGAAGAACCGACCGGCCTCAGTCCGCATAACCAGTCGACCGCGGCCGACCTGGTCAAGATGGCGACCGCAGCCTCGAATTACGGCGAAATCACCCGCATCACCACTTCCTCGGATCACCTGATCAACATCAAGGGCCGCGAAGTCGAGTACCACAACACCAACCGCCTGGTCGGCGCCAAGGGCTGGGACATCGGCCTGTCGAAGACCGGCTACACCCAGGAAGCGGGCCGCTGCCTGATCATGCGCGTGAAAGCCGCCGGCAAGAACGCGACCATGGTGCTGCTGAATGCCGGCGCCTCGTCGGTACGCCTGCTGGACGCGCTCAACATCCGCCGCCACGTGCTGAACGACGAGATCCCGGTCGCGACCACCCCGGCCCGCGCCACCCGCGTGCGCACCGCCGCTGCCGGCCCGCGCATCAAGGCCGCGCTGCGCGCACCGCGCGTCAAGAGCGCACTTGCCGGTCCACGCATCAAGGCCAGCGCCGGCGGCGCCCGCGCCAAGGCGTCGAGCGGCCACGCGCGCAGCAAGCACGTCGTGGTGGTGACGCGCCACCGCCGTCATCGCTGATAGCACGCGCTATATAGATGGTTGAAAAAGCCGGCAGGGCGACCCAGCCGGCTTTTTTCATGGCGCCGTGGTAAGCTGCCGGCCATGCAAAAAACCGTCAATTACCTTCACCTCCTCCCCGACGGCAGCCTGCCGCACGTGGTGGACAAGACGCCTTTCATGGCGGTCCTGATCGCCGACGAGGACGTCTCGCAGATGTGGCTCTGGGATACCAGCCGCTGGCTGGTGGAAGCCGGCTGCCGCGTGCTGCTGGCCTGGGGCAAGGATGCGGAAGTCTGGAGCGAAGCGGTCGACGACGCCGCGGCCGAAGCCCTCGACGCCGCAACGCCCGAGGATGCCGAAGACCAGGCCGTGGTCACCACCTCGCACGAGGACGACGACCTGGAAGAGCTGTTCTGGTTCGCCCGCCACCGCGCGGCGCATCCGGCCGTCACGCTGAACAGGACGCTGATCGTGCATGTCGGCGCCAGTCCGCGGCGCGAGGAACTCGAAGCCGCCTGGGTGGCGGCTTGAGGCGCATCAGCTTTTCTTGAAGCTGGGGCGGAACGGCACCGCAGGTGCGGTGCACTGCGCTACCGGTTTCGGCCTATCGTGGTTCTCGGTGCGCAGGTAGCACTCGTCGAACACGGAGCAATAGCAGGCCGAATACGCGATCTGGTCCATTTGCCGGTGCAGCGCCGTGAATACCGGGCTGGACGTTGCCGGTTCGGCCCAGGTGAACATCGCGACCGCGCCGCCGGCGCGCACCAGCGAGCCATCAATGCCACCACGCATGTCCATCTGCATCACATCATTGTCCTGCCACCCCTTGCAGCAGGCGTCCAGCAGCTCGGACAGGTTGCGCATGGGCTTGCCCTTGAACGTCAACTCGACCCACTCGACGCGCGCCGGCCCAATGCCGTTATTTACCAACTCGTATTTCACCTGGTACTGGTGGCGATCGCTCCCGGGCAGAGGCGTTGCCGACATGTTCGACCACATCAGCTCCAGGTAGGGATAGCTGTTCGCCGCCACCAGCTTTTCCATCGAATGCGCGGAATGCAGGCCCAGCCACAGCGATACCAGCGAGACGACCGTCGCCGCCACGCCGAGGATGATGTCGAGCCAGCGCACGCCGGTGCCGTGCGGGTGGTGATGTGGATGGCTTTCGTGTTCCAACAGCTTCTCCCTTGCCGAACATCAGCGAAAATGTGCGAAAAGGAAAAGCATAACAAATGATTCTTGCCGAATAATCACACTTTGTTGCATGTGCACGGATGGGCTCAGCGCGCCTTCAACTGGCGCACATGCCCTTCCAGCTCGGCAAAGGTCGGGCGCTCGGTAGCGGAGATGACCTTGCGCCCGAACTCCACCGCGATCGCCGGCGCATAGCCGTTCATGCTGGCCAGTAGCGTCACCTTCACGCACTGCAGTGCCTTGGACACTTCCTGGTGGCGCCGGTGCAGCAGGCTGGACAGTGGCGAGACCAGCCCGTACGACAGCAGGATACCGAGGAAGGTGCCGACCAGGGCCGCCGCGATCAGCGCGCCCAGCTCGGCCGGCGGCTTGCCGACCGACCCCATCGTGTGCACCACGCCCATCACCGCGGCGACGATGCCGAAGGCCGGCATGCCGTCGGCCAGCTTGTGGATGGCCTGCACCGGGATCTCGGCGTCTTCGAGGTAGGTCTCGATTTCGTTATCCATCAGGTTCTCGACCTGGAAGGTGTCCATGGTGCCCGACGCCATCAGGCGCAGGTAGTCGGTGATGAATTCCACCAGGTGCGGGTCGGCCGCCACCAGCGGATGCTGGCCGAACAGGGCGCTGGCCTCGGGATGGTCGATATCGCGTTCGAGCGACATCAACCCTTCCTTGCGCACCTTGGTCAGTACGTCGAACAGCAGCGCCATCAGCGCCATGTAGAGGGCGCGCGCGTAGCGCGAACCGCGGAACAGCGACGGGATGCTGTGCCAGGTGAGGTACAGCGCCTTGCGGTCGTTGGCGATGACGAAGGCGCCGAGTGCGCCGCCGAAGATCATCAGCAGTTCATAGGGCTGGAACAGCGCGGCCAGGTGACCGTCCTGCAGCACGAAGCCGCCGAATACCGCCAGCAGCACGACGACGAAACCGACAACGACCAGCATGAGCACCCCTGATTTAATTCCCAGCGAAAACTTTATCACTATTTCCAGGAGGAAATCGAATAATCGGTTCGCGTCTTGCGTCGTCTTAATGTCCTATGCCTGCTTAATGTCTTATGCCCGCTTGATGTTCATGCGCGCTCATTGCCGCGCCTCGACCATGCCGCGCAAGCCGCTGGCGCGGTGGGTGCGGCGCAGGATCGCTTCGCCCAGCACCGCCGCGCCCGGCGTGACCAGGGTAAAGCGCCGGCTGGCGCGGGTGATGCCGGTGTAGACCAGCTCGCGCGCCAGCACCGCCCCGCCCTCCCTCGGCAGCGCCAGCACCGTGTGCGCGAATTCCGAACCCTGCGATTTGTGCACCGTCATCGCATACGCGGTCTCGACGTGGCGCAGGCGCGTGGCCAGCACGCTGCGCACCTTGTCGCCTTCCAGGAACCAGACCCGCAGCGAGTCCGGACGCGCCGGATCGGGCAGGGTCAGGCCGATGTCGCCGTTGAAGACGCCGGTGCCGTAGTCGTTGCGGGTCACCATCACCGGGCGCCCGACGTACCAGTCGCCGCCGCGACGGATCAGGCCGGCGTGGTCGAGGCGCGTCTCGATCGCCGTGTTCAGGCCTTCGACGCCCCACTCGCCCTCGCGCACCGCGCACAGGATGCGGAAGGCCTCGAAGCCCTGCAGCACGGCGCGCACCCAGTCGTCGTGGGCAGCGTCGCCGGGGCCCTTGCGCAGCAGCGCCAGGTAGGGACGGTAGCCGTCGCCGGCCAGGGCGATCACGTGGTGCTGGTGGGCGTGCTCGATCCAGCTCACCTCGCCCTCCGGCCCACCGCTGCGCAGCACCGCGAGCGCCGCCTCGACGTCGCCGCGGTTGACTGCCAGCGCCAACTGTCCGATCGGCCCGCCGAAGCGGCGGCTGTGGCGCAGCATCACGGTCTGCTGGGCCAGCGCGCCGCCGTCGCCGGCGAATTCCGGCGGAATGGTCTCGCCGCTGGCGTCGGCCACGTAGGCCAGGGTGTCGGCGTCGTAGTGGCCGCCCTGGGCGTCGTGGCACAGGTCGCCCAGCACGGCGCCGGCTTCCACCGACGCCAATTGATCCTTGTCGCCCAGCAGGATCAGGGTCGCGCCCGGCGGCAGCGCGTCCAGCAGCGAGGCCATCATCTCGAGGTGGACCATCGAGGCTTCGTCGACGATCAGCACGTCGATGTCGAGCGGGTTGCCCTTGTTGTGGGCGAAGATGCGGGTGTCCGGGCGCGCGCCCAGCAGCGAGTGCAGCGTGCGCGCGGCGCCCATGCGCGCCGTCAGCTCGCGCAGCGGCAGTGCTTCGCCGACGCGCTCGGCCAGTTCGCCCAGCGCCTTGTCGATCGACTGTTTCAGGCGCGCCGCGGCCTTGCCGGTCGGCGCCGCCAGGGCCACGCGCTGGCGCGCGGCATCCGGCGCGGTCGCGAACAGCAGCGCCAGCAGGCGCGCCACCGTGTAGGTCTTGCCGGTGCCGGGACCGCCGGTGATGATCGCGACCGAACCGCGCAGCGCGATCGCGCAGGCCAGTTTCTGCCAGTCCGGCCCGTCCGCGGGGTTGCGCGCGCGCGGGGAGACGAACAGCACATCGAGCCAGGTGCGCACCAGGCGCGCGTCGACCGGGTGGCGTTCGCGGGCGCGTTCGCGGACGGTGCGCGCGACCAGGGTTTCGTCGCGCCAGTAGCGGCGCAGGTACAGGCGCGTATCGCGCTCGGCGCCGGCCAGTACCAGCGGCTGGCCGTAGTCGAAGCTGTCGGCGGCGTGCCATACCGGTTCGCAGGCGGCCAGCTGCGCGGTCCAGCCCTTGACGCCCTTCGGCAGCGGCTTGGCCGCTTTCGCCAGCGCCTTCCAATCGTCCTCGGCCCAGCCCAGCAGCCCGGCCGGATCGTCGACCAGGTCGGCCACCAGCAGGCAGCTGTGGCCGCGCCCTTCCAGTTCGGACAGCACCAGCGCCGCCAGCAGCAGTGCGGTGGACTGCGCCGGCGACCCGGCACCGAGCGTCGCCACGAAACGCGCAAAGGCGCCGGACAGGCGGCGCAGCTGGCCGGCCTCGGTCAGGCGTTCGACTTCCTGCCAGAAGGCGGCGTGGGTGTCGATTGTGAGGTCGGCGTTCATCCGTTGATTCCTTCGCCCAGCAGGCGGTCCAGGCCATCGAGCAGTTCGGGGTCGGGCTCGATCAGGTAGCAGCCATGCGTGGCCGGGTTGGCGATCCCGCGCAGGAACAGGAATACCGCGCCGCCCAGCTGCGCCTCGGGCCGGTAATCGTCGCCCAGGCGCGCGCGCAGCAGGCGGTGCAGCGCCAGCATGTAGAGGGCGCCCTGGATGTCGTAGCGGTGCCCGGCCATGCCGGCCGCCATCGACGACTTGGTATAGGCGGCATCGCCCGGCCCGAGCGCATTCGACTTGTAGTCCAGCACCCAGTAGCGGCCATCGGCCTCGAACACCAGGTCCATGAAGCCCTTCAGCATGCCGTGCAGCTGGCGCTCGGGCAGCACCGGGCGCTGCACGTTGCCGAGCAGGCGCTTGCGGCACAGACGGTCGAGCGCGCCGACGTCGAGCTGGCGGCTGGGGAACCAGAATTCCATCTCGGCCAGCAGCGGCCCCTGTTCCGACAGTTCCGCCAGCGAGGCTTGCAGCGGCGGCAGGGTCGTGGTGGCGACCGTGCGCAGCCAGGCGATGGCGTCCTCGCGGCGGTTGGCCCAGCCGGCGCGCTCGATCCGCTGCGACAGCATCGCCAGGTAGGTCTCCTCGTCGATGCGGTGGAAGCCCTCGGTGGCCATCCACTCGAGGCGCTCGTGCAGGAAGTTGCCGGGTCCGGCGCCGCGCGGGAAGCGGTGCCAGGGCGCGTCGTCGGCGTGCAGCACTTCCACCGTGCCCGCTTCAAGCTCTTCCATCAGGTTTTCTTCCTGGGCGCGCTGCGGCGGCGCCACGGTCTGGCGCGTCAGCGACGTGAACGAGCCGACCGCCCAGTTGCGCTCGAAGGCGGCGCGGTAGGCCGGCGCTTCCATCAATTCAGGCCGTACGTCCTCGCGGCGCAGCACGGTGCAGCCTTCGGGCGCGTCCAGGGTGTGCAGTTCGATCCCCTCCGCGTCCTCGTCGCCGCTGCCTCGCAGGCTGTCCCAGCGCTCGCGCATGCTGGACGCCATCACCGGTTCGCCGCCGGTCAGCAGGTAGCCGAGCGCCGATTCGTGCAGGCGGTTCTCGCCCTTGCGCCCGGCCGCCACCGCGGCCACGCCCAGCCATAGGAAGTGGCGCGCGCGCGTCAGCGCCACGTACAGCAAGCGCAGGTCTTCTTCCAGGCGCGCGCGGTCGACCGCGGCCAGGGCTTCGTCGCTCAGGGCCAGGTCGATGCGGCGCCGGCCCTCTTCCACGTATTCGAAAAAGGCGCGGTTGCGGCGGTCGGTCTTGCGCGCGGTGACCGCGAACGGCAGGTAGACCAGCGGATACTCCAGGCCCTTGGACTTGTGCACCGTGACCACCTTCACCAGCTCGGCGTCGCTCTCCAGACGCAGCACGCGTTCGTCGCCCCCTTCTCCCATGCCGTCGATCTGCTCGGCGAACCAGCGCACCAGCGCCTGCTCGCCATCCAGTTCGCGGCTGGCTTCCTGCAGCAGTTCGGCCAGGTGCAGCAGGTTCGTTAAACGGCGCTCGCCGCCGCCCAGGCCCAGCAGCTTGGCCGGCAGGCCGAGTTCGTGGATGAAGCGGCGCAGCATGGCCAGCACGCCCTGGCGCTGCCAGGTCTGGTGC
>JAKOOD010000177.1 GCA_022701635.1 Burkholderiaceae bacterium
TGGCGCGCCGAATCGACCATCACCGGTGCGCCGCAGGCGTACACCTGGTGGTTCGACAGGTCCGGGATGTCCTGCATCACGGCCGCGTGCACGTAGCCGGTGCGGCCCGTCCAGCCGTCTTCCGGCAGCGCGTCCGAAATCACCGGCACATAGCGGAAGTGCGGCAGCTCGCGCGCCCACCGTTCGCAGAGTTCCGCCATGTACAGGTCTTGCGGACGGCGGCCGCCCCAGTACAGGCTGACCGGACGCTCGGACTTCAGGTGGATCATGTGCTCGATCAGCGCCTTGACCGGCGCGAAACCGGTGCCCGAGGCCAGCAGCACGATCGGCTTGCTGGCGTCTTCGCGCAGGAAGAAGGTGCCCAGCGGCGCCTCGAAGCGCAGGATGTCGCGCTCCTTCATGTTCGAAAACACGTGGTCGGTGAACACGCCGCCCGGCAGGTGCCGGATATGCAGCTCGAGCGGGCCGCTGAACGAGGGCGCGTTGGCGATGCTGTAGGCGCGGCGCTTGCCGTCCTTCAGCAGGAATTCGATGTACTGGCCGGCGCGATAGGCCAGCGCCTCGTTGGCCGGCAGCTGCAGCGTGACGATGGCGACGTCGGGCGCCGCGCGGCGGATCGATGCCACGCGGGTCGGCATCTTGCGCAGCGGGTACTCGCTGCTGCCGCCGACTTCGCGCGCCTCGATGGTGAGGTCGCCCTCGGCCACGGCGCAGCAGAACAAGGCGTAGCCCTGCAGCTTTTCCTGCTCGGACAGGGCGCGCTGCTGGTGCGGCTTGTGGTGGATCGTGCCTTCGACGACCTTGCCCTTGCACGAACCGCAGGCGCCGTTCTTGCAGCCGTAGGGCAGGCCGATGCCGGCGCGGATCGCGGCGGCGAGCACGGTTTCGTCCTGTTCGCAGGCATATTGATGGCCACTGGGCTGGACAGTGATCTGGAACGTCATACAATCCTCGGAATGAATACAATTAATTTCAAACGGCCGCGCCTCCTGATCGTGGGCTGCGGCGATGTCGGCATGCGCTTGCTGCCGTGGGTCACCCGGCGTTTTCGTGTGTTTGCGCTGACCAGTCAACCGGAACGCCGGGCCGCGCTGCGCGCGGCCGGGGCGGTGCCCATCGTGGCCGACCTCGACCGGCCGCACACGCTGCGCCGGCTGCGCGGCTTGGCGCAGCACGTGCTGCACCTGGCGCCGCCGCAGCAGCAGGGGGATCTGGATTTGCGCACACGCAATTTGACCGCCATTCTACCCGAGGGCGCGCGCGTGGTTTATGTCAGCACCACCGGTGTCTATGGCGACCGCGGCGGGGCGCTGACCGACGAGAGCGCCCCGCGCAAGCCGCGCAACGCCCGCGCGCGGCGCCGCGTCGACGCCGAGCAGGTGCTGCGGGCCTGGGCGCTGGCGGCGCGCGGGTCGGTGGCGATCCTGCGCGCGCCCGGCATCTATGCGGGAGACAGGCTGCCGCTCGAGCGCCTGCGCCAGGCCACGCCGGCGCTGCGGCCGGAGGACGACGTGTACACCAACCACATCCACGCCGACGACCTGGCCCAGCTGGCCTGCCTGGCGCTGTTCCGGGCCCTGCCGGGGCGCGCCTACAATGCCTCGGACGACACGCGCATGAAGATGGCCGCGTATTTCGACCTGGTCGCCGATGCCCACGGCCTGGCGCGGCCGCCGCGGTTATCGCGTGCCGAGCTGGAGCGGACGGTGCCGCCGCTGCGGCTGTCCTTCATGTCGGAGTCGCGCCAGCTGGTGAATACGCGCATCAAGCGCGAACTGCGGGTGCGCTTGCGCTACCCGCGGGTGCAGGATTTTCTCGATCAAGCGGGTGTAGGGAAGGAATAAGGCGTTCCTGCACCAGGAGCGCGGCTGGCCGGCCCAGGCCGGCAGTCAGCTGAAGGCACGCGCAGCGTGGTCCAGTGCCGGGCCGGCAAGGTAGGCCGCTTTCGCGCCCGGGCCGGCGCAGTAGGCCGGCTTGATGCCGGGGCCGGCACAATACGCGGCTTTCATCACGGGGGCATCGCAGTGGATGGGCTTGGCGCCGGGTCCGGCACAGTACGCGATCTTGGCGCCGGGGCCGGCGCAGTAGGCCATCTTTGCGCCGGGACCGGCACAGTAGGCGGCGTCCGCGCCGATCGCGACCGGGTAGTCTTCGCCGAACGTCGCTTCGTACAGGGTACGCATGCGTTCGCCGCTGTCGAGGCGGAACTGCTCGTCGTCTTCGCCGCGCAGGCCCACGTAAGGATAATGGTGCAGGAAGTAGCCGAAGGCGCGTTCGCAATCGCGCGCATATTGCATCGTGTCGAGGATATGGTAGTGCCAGAAGGTGTCGACATCGGCCAGGGGGGCCGTATCCTCTTCAGGGAACATCTTCATCAGGCATAAAAAGCGCCGGTATTCCTTTTCTACCGCGTTCGCCTTTTCCCCACTCCATGCCTCACCCGACTCGACATGCATCAATTTGACCTTGATGGGTTCGAGATCGAGTTCCATGATTGCCCGGAATTGGTCAGCTGTCTTGGTATCCATGATCGTCCTTATCGCGAGGAGTGAGAAGTGGTTTTAGGAAACGTTAGAGAATCGACTCGGTCACACGTTTTTGATATGGAACAAATTATTGTCCGCCTTTTAGCCTGGTAACAACGGATTAAAGGCAACTTTGATTTGCATCAATAATTGTTCACTCGTGCGAAGTTCCTAGCCGATGAACGGGTTGTCGCACGTTGAATAGTGCGGGCCAAACCGGCGTCGATTCTGATGTTTCTCAGTGGAAAAGGAAGGAGTGCAACAAGAGCTTGGCAAGGCGGGTGAGGATAAAAAAATCCGCCTCCAGGGAGGAGGCGGATCAGGATGCGGGCCTGGAAGGGGGCGGCCGGCCGGTACGGCCGACCCTTGTCAGCTTGCTTGTGCGGGCATCGGTTCGATGCTGGCGGCACGCCGGGCGGCGACCGGTTGGCTTGGCGTGGCGGCGGTGGCAACGGCCTTGGCACCGGGACCGGCGCAGAAAGCGGGCTTGGCACCCGGCCCGGCGCAGAAGGCAGCCTTGGCGCCCGGTCCAGCGCAGAAGGCAGCCTTGGCACCTGGCCCGGCGCAGAAGGCGGTATCCGTGCTGCGCGCTTCGACCTTGTCGATGCCGGGCCCGGCGCAGAAGGCGGTGCCGGCGCGGATCGCTGTGGCGCCCGGATAGGCATCGCCGAAAGTGGCTTCATACAGGACGCGCATGCGCTCGCCGCTGTCGAGGCGGAATTGCTGGTCGTCTTCGCCGCCCAGCCCGACATAGGGGTAGTGGTGCAGGAAGTAGCCGAATGCCTGTTCGCAGTCGGCCGCATACTTCATGGTATCGAGGATATGGTAGTGCCAGAAGCTGTCGACATCTTGCAACGGTGCGGCAGCTTCATGCGGGAACATTTTCATCAGACACAAGAAACGCCGGTATTCCTTTTCGACGGCAGTGGCTTTATCAAGGCTCCAACCTTCTCCCGACTCGACATGCATCAGCTTGACTTTGATAGGGTCCAGATCGAGTGCCATGACTGCCTTGAACAGGTCGTTGAGATTCATGATTGTCCTTATTGATAATGTAATTATGTGAACTGCTTCCCTAGTATTGGCAGACATCATGTAATGCATGTGTCGGCATCAAAATTTTTCTTTATTTAGATATCGCTCAAAAAGTGCTGACCTCCATTGGTATTGTTGAGTGGCTCGCTACAAACCGTTCTTGATTTGCGTTGCCTGTACTCAATGTAATTGAGGCCATTGGGCACGTAGTTGCGTTTGGTCAAAAGTGGAATGGCGTTGCCGCGATGCTACAAATTGTGCGGCAAGCTGGAGCAAGGACGGGACGGAGGGAAGAAGCGGCCCGGGACGGCCCGCGTGGTGCATCAGATGACGGCCGAACCCGTTTCGTGTTCGCTCAGCAGGCGCGGTTCGTCGGCGGGCAGGCCGATCACCGGTGCCGAGACCATGATCGTCGTGCCGCCATCGGGTTCGCTGAAGATGGCACAGGTGCCGCCGAGGATCAGGATGCGTTCCTCGATACCGACCAGGCCGAATGAGCCATGCTTGTTGCGTCCGCCCGGCGGCAGGCCGCAACCATTGTCGCGGACGATCAGCGACAGCCAGCTGCCGTTCAGCCGCAGCTCGACGACGACGCGGCTGGCGTGGGCATGGCGCACGATGTTGGTCAGCGACTCCTGCAGGATACGGAAGAAAGCGGTCGCGCAATAGTCGGGCATGGCGATTTCCAGGTGATCTTCATGGAGATCGCACTGGATGCCGGTACGGCGCTGGAACTGATGCACCTGCCACTCGACGGCGGCGGAGAGGCCGAGGTCGAGTACGGTGGGGCGCAGGTCGTTGATGATCTGGCGCACGCTCTTGATGGTGGTATCGATCTGCTGCAGCGTGGCGCTGGCGCGCTTGTGCAGGTGGCTGTGGGTCCGCGAGCGGGTGGTCAGCATTTCCGCATCGATGCGCAGGGCCAGCAGGTTCTGGCCGAGATCGTCGTGCACCTCGCGCGCAATCCGCTTGCGCTCCAGTTCCTTGACCTGGTAGGCATGGTCGGCCAGCCGGCGCAGTTTCTGGTGCGACAGTTGCAGCTTGCTCTGGCTCTCGCGCAGCTCGCTCGTCATTTCCTGGGCCAGCGCCAGGGCCGCGCGGCGCGAGGAGGTGAGGATGAAGATCACTGCGTACAGCATGATCGAGCCGAAGAAGCCGAGCGACATCATCAGCTTCGGATAGTACACGTCGAATTCGGTGTACAGGGCGGCCTTCGGTGCGCTGTACACCGTCCTCCACGGACGGCCATTGAAATTCATCTGCAGCGTGGTCGAGAACACCTCGTCGCCGCTGGCCAGCGGCGGCTTGGGCAGCGCCGTGCTGCCGTCGCTGTCGAACAGCGTGAGCGGTATCCCCGTACGGTCGCGGCCACGGGCATCCAGGTAATTGCCGGTGTCGAACAGCGTCATGCGCACGCCCTTCACCGGGATCTTGTCGATCACGCCTTTCAGCAGCTTGGGCACGCTGAACGCGATGCCGATCGAGCCCATGTAGGCGGCGCGGCGACCCGCGACGCTGTCGAGCGGCAGGCCCAGCCGGTAGATGGGCATGCGCATGCCCAGGTAGGTATCGTTCGGATGGGACAGCGCGGGAATCGGCGTGCCTGCAGCCTGGAAGGTGCCTTCGTCGCGCTCGCGCTGCAACAGGTTGCCGAAAAAGCGGTTGGACAGCAGGTCGTAGCCGTAGAGCTCGGCCTGTTTTTGTTCCGGCTCGATGTAGCCGACCGCGAGGTAGGCCGGACGCACGCCGGAAGGCCAGATGTCCAGCTTGGCGCTCAGCGGACCCAGGAACTTTTTCTCGGCACGCAGTTTGGTGACGAAGGCTGTACGCTGGTCTTCGTGGAAAAACAGTGCCAGGTTGATGTAATCGATGGCGGGATAGTTTTGCTCGAGGTGCAGTCCACGCGCAAACTCGTGAAATTGCTGTTGGGTGACGCCTTGCGAACTCTGGACCATGCTGCCGGCCGAACGCAACAAGTCCGTGTACGACTTGACCCGGACACTGATCACGCTTTGCGCATACGCGGCATGATTCAGGAAGCGCTGGCGTGCATCGCTTTCGATCGAGCGATGCGTGTTGATGTACAGGCTGCAGCCGATCAGCGAGGACAGCAGGGTGCCTGCCCAGAACGACAGGCGGGTCACGGAAAAGGCCTCTTGCAGCAGCGACATCGCATACTCCTCGCAGGCAGGACAGGCGGCGCCGTCCTTGCGGTCTTTATGCGTTGCAACTTACGTAAATTGGGTCCGGAGTGGACCTAGCAGATTAAAGAGCTTGCATGAGAAAAACCCGGTTCGTGGACCGACCCGGGTTTTGTGCCGTGCTGCCGCGCGTGGCGGCGCATGCGGAGATTACTTGCCCCAGCTGTCCTTCAGCGTGGTCACGCGGTTGAACACCGGCTTGCCCGGCTGCGAGTCGACGCGGTCGGCCACGAAATAGCCATGGCGTTCGAACTGGAAGCGCTGGTCCGGCACGGCATCCTTCAGGCCCGGCTCCAGGTATGCGTTGACGGTTTCCAGCGCGTTCGGGTTCAGCACGCTCATGAAGTCCTTGCCGCCGCCGTCCGGCTGCGGATCGAGGAACAGGCGGTCGTACAGGCGCACTTCGGCTTCCAGGGCGTGCTGGGCGCTGACCCAGGTGATGTTGCCCTTGACCTTGTAGTTGTCGGCGCCCGGCGTGCCCGATTTCGAATCCTCGAAATAGTTCACGTGGACCGCGATCACATTGCCATTCTCGTCCTTGTCGAAGCCGGTGCACTCGGCCACGAAACCGTACTTCAGGCGTACGCGCGCGCCCGGCTTGTCGGCGGTCGGCGGGGTGAAGCGGTGGTAGCCCTTGGTCGGCACTTCCATGAAGTCTTCCTGCTCGATCCACAGTTCTTTCGTGAACGGGAAGGAGCGCTGGCCCATGTCCGGGTGGTGCGGGTGGACGGGCGCTGTGCACTCGACTGTCTGGCCTTCCGGGAAATTATCGACGATCAGCTTGAGCGGACGCAGCACGGCGACCGCGCGCGGTGCCTTCGGATCCAGGTCGTCGCGCAGCGCGCCTTCCAGCGTGCTCATGTCGATCCAGCTGTCGACCTTGGTGACACCGATGCGTTCGCAGAACAGCTGGATGGCTTCCGGGGTGTAGCCGCGGCGGCGCAGGCCGACGATGGTCGGCATGCGCGGGTCGTCCCAGCCGTTCACGACGCCGCTGTCCACCAGCTGGCGCAGCTTGCGCTTGGAGGTGACGACATACGTCAGGTTCAGGCGCGAGAATTCGTACTGGCGCGGCACCGGACGCGGGAAGAAACCGCCGTCGGCCAGGGTCTCGACCAGCCAGTCGTAGAACGGGCGGTGGTCGGTGAATTCCAGCGTGCACAGCGAGTGCGTGATGTTCTCGATCGCATCCGAGATCGGGTGCGTGTAGTCGTACATCGGGTAGATGCACCAGGCGTC
>JAKOOD010000536.1 GCA_022701635.1 Burkholderiaceae bacterium
AGTCGGCGCTGATCCGCACCGCGCTGAAGCACACGCACGGGCGCAAGAACGACGCGGCGATCCGGCTCGGTATCGGGCGCAATACGATCACGCGCAAGATTGCCGAGCTGGGCATCGACGGGGCGAAAGACGAATAAAGTCCGGGGGACTTTATTCGAAAAGTCCGGGAGACTTTATGCGAAGCGTGGGCACCCGGTGCCCACGCGTCACGCATGCATGGCGTTGGCCCTCATCGAAGGGACGCCAACATGGTGCGAACGTTGGCGTGGGCACGGTGTGCCCACCCCACATCCTGTTTACGCGCCGCATTGGTGTAAACTCTGTCATCCGCGCAACAAGCGCTGCTTTGACGAATTCCATGCTGATCAACTGCGTCGCCTACCAGGAAGGCAAGAAGCTGTCCGACATTCCGGTCGAGGACATCAGTGACTATCTCGACAAGCCCGGCTGCTTCGTCTGGGTGGCGCTGCGCGACGCCAGCGCCGACGAGATGGCCAAGATGCAGGAAGAGTTCAACCTGCACGAACTGGCGGTGGAAGACGCGGCGCGCGGCCACCAGCGCCCCAAGGTCGAGGAATACGGCGACTGCCTGTTCACCGTGGTGCACACGGTCGACCTCGAAGGCGACCGCCTGCTCACCGGCGAGCTGGCGATCTTCGCCGGTCCCAACTACGTGCTGTCGGTGCGCCGCGACGCCGCCAAGAACTTCCTCGGCGTGCGCGCGCGTGCCGAGCGCGAGCCGCACCTGCTGAAGATGGGCTCCTCGTTCGTCATGTATGCGCTGATGGACGCGGTGGTCGACCGCTATTTCCCGATCGTCGACATGCTGGAATCGGAACTCGAGACCATCGAGGACCGGATCTTCACCCATGGCGCCCAGCGCAACAACGTCGAGCGCCTGTACCAGCTCAAGCGCAAGGGTCTCGAACTACGCCATGCCGTGGTGCCGCTGATGGACGCGGTCGGGCGCCTGCTGGGCGGCCGTGCGCCGACGCTGGCGGCCGGCGTGCAGGATTACTTCCGCGACGTGCACGACCACCTGATCCGCATCTCCGGCCGCCTCGACACCATCCGCGACACCATCGCCACCGCGATCCAGGTCAACCTGTCGATGGTCTCGATCGATGAGAGCGAGGTCAACAAGCGCCTGGCCGCCTGGGCCGCGATCTTTGCCGTGTTCACTGCCTTTGCCGGCGTCTGGGGCATGAATTTCAAGTTCATGCCCGAGCTGGAGTGGAAGTACGGCTATCCGATGGCGATCGCGGTCATGGTCGGCGTCTGCCTCTACCTGTACCGGCTGTTCAAAAAGGCCGGCTGGCTCTAAGCCCCATTGCAACAGAAAGCGGGCATGCTTGCCGAACCCTTGTACGGCAGGCATGCCCGCGCCCCATGTTTCATTGTCCTATCCAAAATAGAACGTTCCAAACTTTGTTCAGCAACTTGAGATTTGTTTCAAAATGTTCTGTTGCAATTTGTGAGAATTTGTACGCGTCAATATTGACGGATACTCAAGCGGGCGATCATTATTCGTTCCCCGGCTTGGGTAGAACACAAATCGTCCCAAGCCAGACTGATTAACTTTATTTAGTTTGGACCTGAATGATTAAGCAAACTGTACTCGCGCGCTCGCTGCGCGTGATGTTCGCGGGCGGCGTGGCGGCAGGCGTCGGCCTGGCCGCCCTGCCTGCAATGGCACAGGAAACCGCTGCGCCGGTCGCCCGCGTCGAAGTGACCGGCTCGTCGATCAAGCGCGCCGACGTCGAGGGTTCCCTCCCGGTGCAGGTCGTCAGCGCCGCCGACATCAAGCGTACCGGCGCCACCAACACCGCCGAACTGCTGACCACCCTGAGCGCGAACTCGATGGCCGGCGCGACCAACCAGGCACAAGGTGCCGGTCTGTCGACCTACGGCATGTCGAGCGCCAGCCTGCGCGGCCTGGGCGCCAGCAAGACCCTGATCCTGGTCAACGGCCGCCGTCTCGGCAACTACGCCACCGACGGCACCGCCGTCGACGTCAACTCGATCCCGCTGGCCTCGATCGACCATGTGGAAGTGCTGAAGGACGGCGCATCCGGCGTGTACGGCTCCGACGCGATCGGCGGCGTCATCAACTTCATCACCCGCCAGAACTACCAGGGCGTGGAAGTCAACGGCTACACCAGCGCCAGCCGCTACGGCGGCGGCCAGACCCACAAGGCCAGCATCATCGGCGGCTGGGGCGACTTCGACGAAGACCGCTACAACATCACGGTGTCGGCCGACTTCAGCAAGGACAACGCGATCTTCGGCAACCAGCGCGACTACGCACGCACCGGCTGGAACAACAACGGCCTGCGCGACGCCAGCGCCACCCCGAGCGGCAACTTCTCGACCTTCGACCCGGTCACCACGCGCAACGCCAACGGCGTGATCCCGAACGCGCTGAACACCATCGGCAAAGGCATCGGCAACCCGCTGTCGCCGAACAACTGCGCCGCCAACGGCAGCGCCTTCGACGCCAACCTGGGCACCTGCCGCTACGACAGCTCGCCGTTCGTGAACCTGGTCCCGGCCGCCAAGCGTGCCAACGTCGGCGGCAGCTTCCGCTTCAAGCTGAACGACAAGGCCGAGTTCTTCATGGAAGGCTTCGTGTCGCGCAACGAGACCACGCAGCAAGCGCAGCCGTCGCCGTACAGCGCCTCGTTCCTGTCGACCGACCCGGCGTTCCAGACCCAGAACCTGTACCCGGCCATCATCGTGTCGCCGAACAGCCCGTACTACCCGACCAACTTGGCCACCGCGGCCGGCGTCAACGGCCAGCCGCTGAGCGTCAGCTACCGCGCCTTCGACGGCGGCGGCCGCATCGCCAAGGACACCGCGATCGCCTCGCACCTGGCGATGGGCTTCCGCGGCACCGTCAAGGGCTACGACTACGACGTCGCCTACACCCACAACTCGAGCGACGTCACCGAGCGCGCGATCCAGGGTTACCAGAACCAGACCGCGCTGGTCAAGCTGCTGAGCAATAACAACGCCTTCAACCCGCTGGCCCAGTACCAGTCGGCCGACCTGGCGCAGCAGATCTACGCGACCAACTACGTCGGCGCGGTGATGAACGCGACCCTGCGCAACGACGCGCTGGCCGCGCGCATCTCGGGCGACCTGTACCAGCTGCCGGCCGGCATGATGAAGTTCGCGGTCGGCGCCTCGATGGCCGACGAGAACCTGTCGATCAACCCGAGCCAGGCCTACCAGAGCGGCGACGTGTCGGGCTACGGCGGCGCCCAGCTGCCGCTGTCGACCTCGCGCAATTCGTCGGCCGTGTTCGCCGAGACGATCATCCCGATCATCAAGAACCTGGAAGCCGACGTCGCCGTCCGCCACGACCGCTACCCGAACGCCAGCGCCACCAACCCGAAGGTCAGCCTGCGCTGGCAGCCGATCTCGCAGGTGCTGCTGCGCGGCTCCTACGGCAAGGGCTTCCGCGAGCCGTCGCTGCCTGAGCTGTACAACCAGCAGACCATCGGCACCAGCCCGAACCTGACCGACCCGAAAACCGGCCAGTTCGGCCAGTTCAACCAGACCTACGGCGGCAACCGCAACCTGCAGCCGGAGAAGTCGCAACAGTCGTCGCTGGGCATCGTGGTCGATCCGGTCAAGGGCCTGTCGGTCGCCGTCGACTGGTGGAAGATCAACGTCAACAACCTGGTGACCACCCTGACGCCGTCGTTCACGCTGGCCCAGGCCGCCGCCGGCAATCCGCTGTACACCGGCCTGGTGACCCGCGACGCGGCAGGTAACATCACCAACATCGTCGGCACCAACATCAACGCCGGCAGCGTGAAGACCGAAGGCGTCGACCTGGACCTGCGCTGGGCCATCCTGAAGAGCCCGACCTACGGCGCCTTCAACCTGCGCCTGAACGGTACCTACACCTCGAAGTACGACCTGACCCTGGCCGACGGCACCGTGCAGCGCAGCGTGGCGCGGACCATCGATAGCGACGGCACCGTGCTGAGCGCGGTCAACCAGGGCGGCGTGATCTTCCGCTGGAAGGATCAGCTGACGGTGGACTGGAAGTACAAGCAGTACGGCGTGTCGCTGACCAACAACTTCCAGTCGGGCTACTGGGACAACGCCCGTGCCGATGCGGACGAACCGATCGCACAGCACGTCGGCGCGTTCTCGACCTGGGACCTGCAGGGCACCTACGGCGGCATCAAGAACCTGACCCTGACCGCGGGCGTCAAGAACCTGTTCAACCGCAAACCGCCTGAAGTCATCACCGGCGGCTCGTTCTTCCAGACCGGCTACGATCCGACCTACTACGATCCGCATGGCCAGACCGGTTACGTGAGCGCCAGCTACCAGTTCTGATGTTCCCGTAACGTCGAGCAGGTAAAAGAAAACCCGCCACTGCGAAGTGGCGGGTTTTTTCATGATGTCGCCTGGAGACGC
>JAKOOD010000565.1 GCA_022701635.1 Burkholderiaceae bacterium
ACGAAGCGGGGAACGTGCAGCCGACCCGCGCGGCATTGATCGGGATCGACGGCCAGAACTCGATCTATCACTACAACGCCATCCAGAGCTGGAAGGTCGCATCGCATGGCGAGGTGTCGAATGTCCACGTTTAAGGTGATCGTCCCGGCGGCCTCGCTGTGCGCGGCTGCCCTGGTGCTGGCGGCCTGCGCGCCGGCGGCGCCGCGCCAGGCATCTGCGCAAGGCGCCGGCGCGCGCCTGGGACTGGGCCAGACGCCCAGCGCAGCGCAAATCCGCGGCTGGGATATCGACGTGCGCGCAGACGGCGCCGGGCTGCCGCCCGGTTCCGGCTCGGTGGCCCGGGGGCGGGCGATCTACGAGGCGCGCTGCCTGTCGTGCCACGGCGCCAACGGCGACAAGGGCATCGCGCCGCGCCTGGCGGGTGGGCAGGGCACGCTGGCCAGCAAGGCGCCGGTGCTGACGGTCGGCAGCTACTGGCCGTACGCCACCACGCTGTACGACTACATCCACCGCGCCATGCCGCTCGACAGCCCGCAATCGCTGACGCCCGACGAGGTGTATGCGGTGACCGCCTACACCCTGCACCTGAACGGCATCCTGAAAGCCGACGCGGTGCTCGATGCGGCGTCGCTGGCCGCCATCCGGATGCCGAACCGGGACGGGTTCAAGCCGGTATTGCAATAACAGCTCAGGCTGATTCGCAGCGCTTGCCGAAACACACGGCTTCCGGCCGTCCGACGTACTTGCCGTAATTCGGTATCGCCCGGTAGCCATGTTTTTCGTAGAAGGCGACCGCGCGCGTGTTGACCCTGCGCGTTTCCAGCCACACCTCGGTGTAGCCGAAGGCGGCGGCCTGGCGCTCCAGCGCCGCCAGCAGGTGCACGCCGGCGCCGCTGCCGGGCCGCGCATACATCCGCTTCAGCTCGGCCACCGATCCGGACAGCGGGCGCAGCGCGCCGCAGCCGGCCGGCTTGCCGTCGCCGTCGCGCGCCAGCAGGAAGCAGCTCCCCGGCGCGCGCACGTCCGCCACATCGAAGGAGGCCGCCCCGTCGCTGCCGGTGATCGCCGCCAGCGCCGTGCCCAGTTCCGCCAGCAGCACGCGGG
Source organism: Burkholderiaceae bacterium (assembly GCA_022701635.1). Lineage (GTDB taxonomy): Bacteria > Pseudomonadota > Gammaproteobacteria > Burkholderiales > Burkholderiaceae_D > Telluria > Telluria phyllosphaerae. The sequence goes on from JAKOOD010000565.1 coordinate 1,105, forward strand.
CGTCAAGCGATGCCGGGTCGGCGCCGGCGATCGTGAACATGCTTATTTCTTGAGCTTGGCGAATGCCGCCGCCATCACCCCGCCAGCGGCCGCCGGCGCCGCGCGTTCCTGGCGCTGCTGTTGCTGGCCCATGCGCTTGCGGTCATCGCGGTCGCCGCGCTGCTGCGGTTGCGAACCGGCTTGCGGCGCGCTGTCCGACAAACGCATGGTCAGCGCGATGCGCTTGCGCTTGACGTCGACTTCCAGCACTTTTACCTTGACCACCTGGCCGGCTTTTACGACCGTGTGCGGATCCTTCACGAAGGTGTTCGACAGCGCCGAGATGTGCACCAGGCCATCCTGGTGCACGCCGATGTCGACGAAGGCGCCGAAGGCGGCGACGTTGGTCACCACGCCTTCCAGGATCATGTCCGGACGCAGATCGGAAATCTCTTCCACGCCTTCCTTGAAGGTGGCCGTGGTGAATTCCGGACGCGGATCGCGTCCCGGCTTTTCGAGTTCCTTGAGGATGTCGGACACGGTCGGCACGCCGAATTTTTCATCGGCATACTTGGCCGGGTTCAGCGACTTCACCAGCGCGCCGTCGCCGATCACGTGCTTGATGTCGCGCTGGATGTCCAGCAGGATCTTTTGTACCACCGGGTACGATTCCGGGTGCACCGCCGACGCGTCCAGCGGGTTCTCGCCACCCATCACGCGCAGGAAACCGGCGGCCTGCTCGAAGGTTTTATCGCCCAGGCGCGGCACGCTCTTCAGGGCCGCGCGCGAGGCGAACGCGCCCTTGGCATCGCGGTAGTTGACGATGCTCTGGGCCACGCTGCTTGATAAACCGGACACGCGCGCCAGCAGCGGCGCCGACGCCGTGTTGACGTCCACGCCGACCGCGTTCACGCAATCCTCGACCACGGCATCGAGCTGGCGCGCGAGCTGGGTCTGCGACACGTCGTGCTGGTACTGGCCGACGCCGATGCTCTTCGGGTCGATTTTCACCAGTTCCGCCAGCGGATCCTGCAGGCGGCGCGCGATCGAGACCGCGCCGCGGATCGAGACGTCGAGGTCGGGCAGTTCGCGCGACGCGAATTCCGACGCCGAATACACCGAGGCGCCGGCTTCCGACACCACGATCTTGGTCAGTTTCAGCTCGGGCTGCTGCTTGATCAAGTCCTGCGCCAGCTTGTCGGTCTCGCGCGACGCGGTGCCGTTGCCGATCGAGATCAGGGACACCTTGTGCTTGGCCGCGAGTTTGGCCAGCGTGTGCAGCGCGCCGTCCCAGTCGTTGCGCGGCGCGTGCGGATAGATGGTGGCGGTGTCGACGACTTTACCGGTCGGGTCGACCACCGCCACCTTGACGCCGGTACGCAGGCCCGGGTCCAGGCCCATGGTGGCGTGCGGGCCGGCCGGCGCCGCCAGCAGCAGGGCCTTCAAATTGCGCGCGAAGACCTGGATCGCATCGGTTTCCGCCTTGTCGCGCAGCAGGCCCATCAGTTCCGTTTCGATGTACATGAAGCTTTTTACGCGCCAGGTCCAGCGCGCCGTATCCTGCAGCCATTTGTCGGCCGGACGGCCGGCGCCCTTGATGCCGAAGCGCGCGGCGATGCGGCTTTCGCACGGGTTCAGCGGCGCGTCCCACTTCGGCTTTTCAAGCTCGGTATCGAGGCGCAGCATCACGTCGAGGATGCCTTCGCGGCGGCCGCGCATCAGTGCCAGCGCACGGTGCGAGGGCACGGTCGCCAGGGTTTCCGAATAATCGAAGTAGTCGGCGAACTTCTCGCCTTCTTCCTGCTTGCCCTCGACCACCTTGGATTCGACCACGCCGTGTTCCTGCACGTATTCGCGCAGCGCCTGCAGCAGCTCGGCGTCTTCGGCAAAACGTTCCATCAGGATCTGGCGCGCGCCGTCGAGCGCGGCCTTGGTGTCCGCCACGCCCGGGTTGTTGACGCCGTCGGCATTGGTGAAGGCTTCGCGCAGGTACTGGGTGGCGACGGTGTCCGGATGCTGCGACGGATCGGCCAGCAGGGCATCCGCCAGCGGCGCCAGCCCGGCTTCGATCGCGATCTGGGCCTTGGTGCGGCGCTTCTGTTTATATGGCAGGTAGAGATCTTCGAGGCGGGTCTTGTCTTCGGCCAGTGCCAGTGCCTGCAGCAGTGCCGGCGTCATCTTGTTCTGTTCGGTGATCGAGGCGATCACGGCAGTGCGCCGGTCTTCCAGTTCGCGCAGGTAGCGCAAGCGCTCTTCCAGCAGGCGCAGCTGGATGTCGTCCAGGCCGCCCGTGGCTTCCTTGCGGTAGCGGGCGATGAAGGGGACGGTCGCGCCCTCGTCGAGGAGGGCGATGGCGGCGGCCACCTGCACCGGTTTGGCGGACAGTTCTTGGGCGAGGCGTTGTTCGATGGACGGCAGCATGGAGTCGGGCAGTGGTATGGATCAGAGTGGCAATGATACGCAAACCCGGCAGATTCGCCAGTCTTGACAGCGGCCGCCGCGCATGGAAGACGTCCATGCGCGGCGGGTAAGCATCCACGAATAAGAATGCACAATTGACTATATCCAGTCGTGTCAATGTGCCATCGCCATGCGAGCAGGAGTAGGATGGAGGAACCCATCATTATTCCGCATAACCATGGAAAGTGCGCGCCGCCCCCAGACCCGCCCTGACCGGGAAGTCCAGCCAGTACTGGCGCCGACCGACCCACGGCTCGATTGCATTACCAAACTGGCGGTCATGGCCACCGGCACCAGCATCGGCGGCGTCAGCCTGGTGTTCCAGTCGCAGATGTGGGTGCCCGGACGCTACGGTGTGGGCGATGCCTACCTGCCGCGCGTGGGGTCCTTCTGCGACACCGCGCTCGAAGCCGGCGAGGACTGGTTCGAAGTGCCGGATGCTTCCAACGATCCGCGCTTCGCGGACAATCCCGTCGTGGCCGTGGCGCGCCTGTGCCACTATGCCGCCGTGCTGCTGCGGGGAGCCGGCGGTCACGTGTTCGGCACGCTCTGGGTGATGGGCAAGGAGGCGCGCACCCTCGACCCGGACCAGGCGGCCCAGCTGCGCCTGCTCGCCGAGGTGGCGGCCGAGACCCTGAACGCACGCTACTGCGACAGCGCAACCGGCCTGTACAAGCGCGAGGTGTTTTCGCATCACCTGCAGTGCCTGCTCGACCATGCCGAGGACGGCGCCGAGCTGACGGTCGGCTACGTCGACCTGATCGGCTTTCGCCAGCTGAACCACGCCGTCGGCCGTGCCCAGGGCGACGCCATCCTGCGCCTGGTCGGCGAGCGCATCGTGGCCTGGGGTGGCTTGTACGGGCTGACCGGCCACCTGGGCGGCGACCGTTTCGCGTTTGCCATGGATGCCGTGCTGCAGGATAGCGCGGCCAGGATCGATGCATTGCGGGACGTGCTGGATGCGCCTTTCGATACCGCGTCGGGGCAGCGCCGGCTGCATGCCCGCATCGGCATCGTGCGGCACCCGGCCGGCGGCGTGCTGGCTGGCGCGCACCATGCTGCCCACGCTGGCGCCCACGCTGGCGCCTTGTTCCTGCTGGATGGTGCGGAAGCGGCCGCCCATGCGGTGGGCCACGCGCGCAGCGCCAGCGTCATCCGCGAGTACGACCAGGGCCTGCGGGCCGGCACGCAGCTGCGCATGGAACTGCAAGCCTTGCAGCGCGGGGCCGGCGATGCCGGCGCATTGGAAGTGCATTACCAGCCCCAGGTGGACCTGGCGCAGGGCCGCCTGATCGGCATGGAGGCACTGGTGCGCTGGCGGCATCCGGTATTGGGATTGCTCGGGCCGAACCGGTTCATCGGACTGGCCGAGCATGCCGGCGATATCGTCGAGCTCGACCTGCATGTGCTGGCCCGTGTCTGCACCGATTTGCAGGCGTGGCTGGCAGACGGCCTGGTGCCCGCGCCGGTGTCCCTGAACGCGTCGCGCGCCACGTTGCTGCATCCCGGGGTGCTGCCGCGCATACGCGACCTGCTCGCGCAGAGCGGCGTGCCCGGCCATCTGCTGGAAGTCGAGGTGACCGAAAGCCAGCTGCTCGAACAGCCCCAGCTGCTGTCCGAACGGGTGGCCGCGCTGCGCGCACTCGGCCTGCGCATCGCGGTCGACGATTTCGGCACCGGCTATTCGAACCTCGACACGCTCAGCAGCTTCTGCTTCGACCGCCTCAAGGCCGACCGCCGTTTCGTGCACGGCGTGGCAAGCAACCAGCGCACGGCCGGCCTGCTGACCCTGATACACGGGGTCGCCACCGTGTTCGATGCCGAATTGCTGTGCGAAGGCGTGGAGCGCCAGGAAGATCTCGACTGGTTGCGCGGCAGGGACATGGGCTGCGTGCAGGGCTGGTATTTCAGCCCGGCGCGCCCGGCCGAGACGGTGCAGGGCTGGCTGGCCGGCCTGGGCAAGTGCAGCAACGGCCGGCTTGATCCGGTGGCGTTACGCGCGCTGCTGCGCTAGCGCCGGCACACCTTGCGCCGGCCTGGTGCCCGGCCAGCTGCCTTGCACAGCCGGCGCGTCGCCGACGTCGCCGCGCCTGCCGGCTGGCGGCTCATTCGACGGCGCGCCACCAAGGGCGGCCGACGTGCGGCTGCACCATGTCGAGCGCTTCGCCGATCTCCGGCGTCGATAGCGCCACGCCGCGCGCTTGCGCCAGCGCCGAGATGCGTTCGAACGGATCCTGCCAGCGGTGCAGGCTGAGGTCGAAGGTGCCGTTGTGGATCGGCACCAGCCATTTGCCTTGCAGGTCGAGGAAGGCTTGCAGGGTTTCCTCGGGCTGCATGTGGACGTCCGGCCATTGCTTGTCGTAGGCGCCGGTTTCCAGCAGGGCCACGTCGAACGGACCATATTTGGCGCCGATGTCCTTGAAGCCGCTGAAATAGCCGCTGTCGCCGCTGAAGAACACGCGCAGGTCCTGGTGCAGGATGACCCACGAGGCCCACAGCGTCGTATTGCGGTCGCCCAGGCCGCGGCCCGAGAAATGCTGGGACGGCGTCGCCACGAAACGCACGCCGTCGATCTCGGTGCCCTGCCACCAGTCGAACTGGCGGATCTTGGCGGCGTCGATGCCCCAGCCGGCCAGGCGGTCGCCCACGCCCAGGGGGGCCAGGAAGTGGGCGGTCTTGCCGGCCAGCGCCTTGACCGCGGCTTCGTCGAGGTGGTCGTAATGGTCGTGCGACAGGATCACGGCCTTGATCGGCGGCAGGTCCTCGATCGCGATCGGCGGCGCGTGGAAGCGTGCCGGTCCGGCCCACTGGACCGGCGACGCACGCTTCGAGAACACCGGGTCGGTCAGGTAGAACTCGCCCGCCAGCTTGAGCAAGAGGGTCGAGTGGCCGAGCCGGAACAGGGTGTTGTCGGGCGCCGCCAGCAGGTCGGCCCGGCTCAGCGGACGCACCGGAATCGCGCCCTCCGGCACGGTGCCGGCCGGCTTGTGGACCATGAAGTTCCACCACAGGCTGACCATCTCGCCGACGCTATGCTCGTGCATCGGTACCGGATTGCGGAATTTCCCGTCGTGGAATTGGGGAGAAGTCGCGGGGGCAGGCGTGGACGCCAGGGTCGAACCGGTCATGAGCAGGACTCCAAAAAGGGCACTCGTCAGAAGGCGCATCGTGTTGGATCAATCAAAATGTACACTACACAGTGTAGTTTCCGTTTTTGAAAAAGTAAACTAGCGAGTGTAGAATTATCCGATGGACGCACCGACCCGCCTTACCGACCGCAAGCGCCAGGCCATTCTCAAGGCCGCCGCCGAACAATTCCGTGCCTGTGGCTTCGAGGCCACCAGCGTGGACCGGATCGCTGCCGCCGCAGGGGTGTCCAAGCGCACCGTGTACAACCATTTCCCGAGCAAGGACGAGCTGTTCGCGGAAACGCTGGTGCAATTGTTCCAGAGCGAGGCCGAGGCGCTCGACCTGCCTTATCGCCGCGCCCTCGGCTTGCGCGAACAATTGACCGAGCTGTTGGCGCACAAGATGCGCACGCTGGCCGAGCGCGATTTCATCGACCTGGCCCGGGTCGCGGTGGCCGAGGCGATCCACGCGCCCGCGCACGCGCGTGCCGTGTTCGACCGCATCGGCGAACGCGAGGAGGGACTCACCGCCTGGATCCGCGCCGCCCAGGCTGACGGCCGGCTGAAACCGGGCGACCCCGCATTCGCTTCCACCCTGCTGCAGGGCCAGATCAAGACCTTCGCATTCTGGCCGCAGGTCACCCTGGGCGCCGCACCGCTGGACGCGCAGGCGCAGGCGCGTCTGATCGACGCCTCGGTGTCGATGTTCCTCGCTTACTTCGGTAGCGGCGCCGACTGAGGCCCGCGGACTGGCCGTCGTCGCAGGAAGGCCGCCGAAATGCGCGCAAGCTTGCTCAATCTCCCGACAATCGATGTTTACGAGTGCGGGTGCTAGAAAAAACCTGCGGAAGAGTGTAACTTTTACTCCTTTCGGCTTGTAAAGTTTCCTCCTGCTACGTGCGATCACGAACAAAACAGTTCTGTCCGTATAGAGGATAATAAACATTGTTGTTTTTTCAAATCCCAGATTCCTGAGACCCCATGCACACAGTTGATTTTCCTCGCGACGATACCAGCGACGCCCCGCCGGCTCGAGCGCCCGCCCGCGCACCTGTCCTGCCCGCCCCGGTATTGAGCTGGCTGCAAAGGGTCGAAGCGGCAGCGCATCCGCAACCCAAGCTGACCGCCGAAGTGGCTGACCCCAAGGCTGTCCAGTACAAATTCGTCTATGTCATGGCCCCGACCAGCGGTGGCCGCCATGTCGCGGTGTGCCTGTGCAAGGCGCGCCTGCGTCCGAACGGAGACGTGGCGTCGGCCAGCCCGGTGGGCGAAGTGTTCTCGCTGCTGTCGGCGCCGCCCGCCTATCTCGAAGGGGATGACGAGGATCTGGTGCGTTTCTTCATCGCCATGCGCAGCGGTTCCAACCAGAGCACCAGCGCTACCGAGCCCAAGGGCAAGGTCGGCGCCATCCTGCTGGCGCAATTGCTGGCGCAAGGTAAATTGCTGTGGGCTAATTCCTGGTCGGACATGGGCAACGGTTTGCTGTATCCGCTGCAGGCCGGCCCGGAGCGCCAGGCCAACCTCACCTGGCGCGACGAAGGCCGTACCGCCAAGCTCGGCTGGTCGGTGGAACCGGCCAAGGGCGCCAACCACCCGGGCGCCGACCTGGTCGACTACATGCTGCCGACCGATCCGCCATGGTATATCGACAACTTGTCCTGCGGTCCCCTGGCCCTGAACCGCGGCGGCATCGACATTTCGCTGGCCGACCTGCAGGCCCTGGTGTCGCAGGCGCCGCCGCTGGCGGGCAACGACAAGAAGCGCGTGTCGCAGCTGCTGCTGGCGCATGGCCTGCAGCAGCTGATGCCGCTGCCGCAGCCGCTCACGCAGCGCATCCGCACCGACGTCAAGCCGCAGCCGCACCTGCTGCTGGATGCGGTGCAGGTGGCCGACGGCACGACCCAGCGCTGGCAGGATTTCGCCGTGCTGTCGTTCGACTACGACGGCCAGCGCGTCTCCTTCGATCCGGCCCAGCGCGTGGTGCGCCAGATCGGCGACGTTACCGAAGTGATCCAGCGCAACGAGGAATTCGAAGCCGCGGCGCTCGACATGCTGCACGAGATCGGTTTCCGCAAGCCGGCCACGGCGCCCCTGTCGGCGCTGGCCGGCGCGCAGTTGCTGGACAGCCAGGCGCACTGGCTGCGCTTTGCCGAAAACGAACTGGATGCGCTGTCCGACATCGGCTGGCACCTGCAGAAGTCGCCCAAGTACCGCTACGACGTGGTGCCGGTCGAGGATTGGTACGCCCAGATCGACGAGCCGGCCGAGGCGGGTAACGCCTGGTTCGAGCTGGAACTGGGCATCGTGGTCAACCGCAAGCGCGTGCCGCTGCTGCCGGTGCTGGTGCAACTCATCCGCAGCACGCCGCTCGATTTCAATCCGGAAGTGCTGGCCTTCCACGGCGAAGCCGACCAGATGCTGGCGACCCTGCCCGACGGCCTGCGCGTGGCGCTGCCCTGGGGCCGCGTCAAACCGATCCTGTCGACGCTGGGCGAGCTGTATTTCAACGACAAGATCAAGAACAAGGTGCGCCTGTCGACGCTGGACGCGGCGCGCCTCGAAGAGCTGGCGCGCGGCGCCGCCTTCAACTGGACCGGCGGCGAACGCCTGCGCGAGACCGGCCGCAAGCTGAGCCAGTTCGGCAAAGTGAAAAAGGTCGATGCGCCGCAGGGCTTGCAGGCGACCCTGCGCGACTACCAGCTGGACGGCCTGGCCTGGATGCAATTCCTGCGCGAGTACGACCTCGGCGGCATCCTGGCCGACGACATGGGTCTTGGTAAGACCGTGCAGACCATCGCCCACATCCTCACCGAAAAGGAAGCCGGCCGCCTGACCGCGCCGGCGCTGGTGATCGCCCCGACCAGCCTGATGGCCAACTGGATGGAAGAATCGGCGCGCTTCGCGCCCGACCTGAAGGTGCTGCTGCTGCAGGGCAAGGAGCGCATGGACCTGTTCGACCAGATCGACAAGGCCGACATCGTGCTGACCACCTATGCGCTGCTGCCGCGCGACGAGGAAAAGCTGCGCGAGCACGAGTACCACCTGGTGATCCTGGACGAATCGCACTACATCAAGAACAC
>JAKOOD010000573.1 GCA_022701635.1 Burkholderiaceae bacterium
CACACTGGCTGCGCAAGACCTGAAAAAGGGCCGCAACACGGTGACGGTCGCCTACGAGCGCCCGCACAGCACCAACGGCGAAGGCCTGCACCGCATGGTCGATCCGGTCGACGGCCGGGTGTATACCTATTCGCACTTCGAGCCGGCGGCGGCGCACCAGATGTTCGCCGCCTTCGACCAGCCCGACCTGAAGGGTAGCTACCAGATCAACGTGACGGCCCCGGCCGACTGGACCGTGATCTCGACCACGCGCGAAACCAGGGTCGCGGCCGACGGCGCCGCCAAGCGCTGGACCTTCCCCAAAACCAAGAAGCTCAGCCCGTACAACTTCTCGATGCACGCCGGTCCCTACAAGATGTGGGAAGACAGTAGCGGCACCTACCCGATGCGCCTGTTCGCGCGCCAGTCGGTGGCCCAGCAAGTCAAGCCGGCCGAGTGGTTCAAGTACACCAAGGCCGGCCTGGCCTTCTTCGACGCGTACTTCGGCGTGCCTTACCAGTTCGGGAAGTACGACCAGATCCTGGTGCCGGACTTCCTGTACGGCGCCATGGAAAACGCCGGCGCCATCACCTTCGCCGAGCGCGGCTTCATGTACAAGGCCGAGATGACGGCCGAGCAGCGCCAGCGCCTGGCCGGCGTGATCATGCACGAGATGGCGCACCAGTGGTTCGGCGACCTGGTCACCATGCAATGGTGGAACGGCCTGTGGCTGAACGAAAGCTTCGCTTCCTTCATGGGCACGCTGGCCACGGCCGAAGCCACCGAGTTCAAGGACGCCTGGCGCGCCTTCTACTCCAGCGGCAAGCAGGAAGCCTACGCCCAGGACCAGCGCAGCACCACCCACCCGATCGAAGTGCCGGTGCCGTCGACCCAGAACGCCTTCGACAACATCGACGCCATCACCTACTCGAAGGGCGCGTCGACCCTGATGCAGCTGCGCCACCTGTTAGGGGAAGATGTATTCCGCAAGGGCGTGCACAACTACCTGATCAAGTACCAGTACAAGAATGCCAAGCTGGACGACTTCATCGGCAGCCTGGGCCAGGCGGCCGGGCGCGACATGAAGGGCTGGACCCAGCAATGGCTGTACCAGCCGGGCGTGAATACGATCACCGCGAACTACACTTGCACGGGCGGCAAGATCGGCAGCTTCACGCTGCAGCAAAGCGCGCCGCAGGCATTCCCGACCCTGCGCGAGCAGCGCGTGCAGGTGGCGGCCTTCCGCCGCGACGGCGAGCAATTGAAACTGGACCGCAAGGTGGCGGTCACCTACAAGGGTGCCAGCACGGCGGTAGCGGGCATGGTCGGCGCGGCCTGCCCGGACCTGGTGTATCCGAACTACGAGGACTGGGGCTTCGTCAAGGTGCAGCTGGACGCGCGCTCGTTCGACAGCGCCCGCGCCCACATCAAGGGCGTCGACGATCCGCTGCTGCGCGCCATGCTGTGGCAGAGCCTGTGGGACGGCGTCCGCGACGCCAAGCTGCCGCTGAACGACTTCATCGCCACCGCGCTCGCCAATGCGCCGGGCGAGAAGGATTACACGCTGCTGGGCGACGTGCTGGGCAAGGTCGTGCAGTCCAAGCATTACCTCGACCGCATGCACCTCGACGGCGCCTACACCGCGCAAGCCACGCGCCAGCTCGAAGACATGACCTGGCAAGGCGCCGTGGCCGCCAAGGGCGACGACAACTTCCAGCGCCGCTGGTTCGGCAGCTACCTCGGCGTGGTCAGCTCGCGCGACGGCCTCGACCGCCTCGCCGCCCTGCTCGACGGCAAGACCACGATCGACGGCCTGGCCATCAACCAGGACCTGCGCTGGGCCATCATCGGCCGCCTGAACCGCTACGGCTACCCGAACGCCGCGGCGCTGGTGGAAGCCGAGCAGGCGCGCGACAAGTCGGACACCGGGGCCGCCGCCGCGATCGCCGCCACCGTCAGCCGTCCGGACCCGGCGGTCAAGACCGAATGGCTGGGCACGATCCAGGACCTGCAGACCAAGCTGCCGTTCTCGCGCGTGCGCACGGCGATGGGCAGCCTGTACCCGGCCGAACAAGGTGCGCTGGCAGAGCAGAGCGCCGCGCAGCGCCTGGCGAAACTGCCCGAGCTCGACAAGGCCGCCGGTACCGTCTACATGCGCTCCTACGGCCCCAGCCTGATCCCGGCCGCCTGCACCCCGGCCAGCGTCGCGCGCCTGCAAGCAGCGAGCACCGGCATGACGGCGCTGTCGGCCGGCACCCGCCGCGCCCTGCTCGACACGCTGCAGGAAGACCAGCGCTGCGTGGCCATCAAGGGGGCCATGACGGCAAAGTAAGTATCGCAGTAAAGGCGCCGGTCAGCGCCGCTCGCGGCGGTCCGCGCCGGCCGGCGCCGCCGGCGCGGCCGGACCGCGGCACATCGCCGCCACCCGCTCCCAGGCGCCCTCGGCCTGGCAGTTGAGTGGCGGATGCAGCTCGAGCAGCTTGCCCAGCTCGACCGGCTTCATTTCGTTGACGTGGACGTTGCCGGCGAGCTTGATGCACATGACGTCCTGCCAGGCGGCCTGCACGTCGTGCGGGATCGGGAGCGGACCGCGCAGCTTGCGCGCCGCCGTCTCGCAGGCGGCCTGGGTGGCGAATTCGCCGCGCAGGTTGGCCTGGTCGAGGGTGACATCCAGCCCCTGCTGCAGGTACAGCAACAGAATCATCGTATACATGGCATGGCGCACTCCGTCGATCGTCTACCTAGGACGCCGCCCGCGCCGCCATGTTCCGCACGCCTGATCTGCATCAGCTAGCGGCGGCGCCGGCGCACTAGTCTCGTTGTTTTCGGGAGGACGCGCATGAACCTGCGTCGACGACGTTGCCAGCGGCTCGGACCACCAGCCACTGCTGCTGACGCTCGGCTGAGCGCGCCGGCGCGGGCAGCGGCGGTAGAATACCGGGCGAACCAATCAGCAAGGACATGCTTTGGACTGGGATTACCCGAACCCCTACACCCTGCCCCGCGTGCCGCAAGCGGCCGACATCGATGGGCTGAACCATACCAACAACGCGGTCTACGTGCGCTGGTGCGAACAGGTCGGTTGGGCGCATTCCGAAGCGCTCGGCCTGACGCTCGACCACTACCGCGAACTCGACCGCGCGATGGCGATCCGGCGCGGCGAATACGACTACATCCTGCCCACCGTCCTCGACGAGCCGCTGCTGCTGGGCACCTGGCTGGTGGCCGGCGACGGCAAGCTGTCGATGGCGCGCCGCTTCCAGCTGATCAGGGAAAGCGACGGCGCCACCGTGCTGCGCGGCCACTGGGACCTGGTCTGCATCGACATCAGCGGCGGACGCCCGCGGCGCATGCCGCAGGCCTTTCTCGATGCCTACATGCCGGCCATCGTGCAGGACAACAAGACGGATAACTAGGTCGACGCCGGGATCCTGGGCGGGCTGTGGGCCTCCGCTGCCTTGGTGGCAGCCGAAGGCGCTGGCGGCCGTCCGGCTGGCCTC
>JAKOOD010000575.1 GCA_022701635.1 Burkholderiaceae bacterium
TCGAACTTGCGGCGGTCGGCCGCTTGCAGCGTCTTGTCGACCCAGCGTGGGCCGATGCGCCCGCCCACTTCATCGCGGATCTTGACCATGATGCTGAGCGTGTGCGCATGCGCGAACAGGCGGCCGAAGCGGCCGGCTTGCGCCGCGAAGGCCTGGTACATCGGACCCGGCAAGGTCAGGTCGGCGTAGGCGATGCCGTCCGCATGATGGTGCATGCCGGCCGCCATCGGCACTTCCTTGCCGCCGCCCTCGATGCCGTCGACGCCGCCCATCACCGCCACCACCGGATCGCTGAAGAAGGCCGCCGGCCCATCCATCAGCCCGGAGGCCGCCAGCAGGCGCGGGCTGCCGATGCCGCCGGCGGCCAGCACCACCAGTGGCGCCCGGAAGCTGCGCGGCGTACCGTCGACGACGGCGTCGACGCCGGTGGCGCGTCCCTCGCGCACCAGCAGGCGCGTGACGCGGGCGCGCGCCTGCAGCACGGCGCCGGCCTTGACGGCGTCGTCGACCAGTTCGCGCGCGCTCCACTTGGCGCCGAACGGACACCCGTAGACGCAGCGCCAGCAGCCGCTGCGGCAGGAAGCGGGACGGATCATCTTGTCGAGCTTGTGCCAGTCGTGGCCCAGGCTGCGCGCGGCATCCATGATGCGCGTTGCCATCGGGCCGACCAGTGTATCGGGCAGCGGGCCGAGCGGCAGTTCGGCGCGCCAGGCATGCAGGGCGGGTGCCAGGTCGATGCCGTGCGCCTCAAACAAGGCGGCCGGCGGCGGCACGGCGGTGGCGAAGTTGATGGTCGACGTGCCGCCGGTAGTCAGCGCGCGCACCAGCAGCGAAAGGTCGCGGTGGACAAAGGCACCCTTACCGGGGACCGCGGCGCGTGCCGCCATCTGGGTGAGGGTACCGGCGATCGGCGCCGCGTCGCCCTGTTCGAGGAATAGGACGCGGGCGCCGCCGCGCGCCAGTTCGCGGCCGGTGCTGGCGCCGCCCGGGCCGGTGCCGACGACGATGACGTCGAAGGCGGTAGCGGAGGGGGTGCGGGGAGAATCCATGCGCCCATGCTAGCACGGCGCATGGGCGGCATCAGGCAGCCTGGCGCGGGCGCACCCGCCGCTGCGTCGGGCCGCGCCTTTCCTGGTCCGGCGCCATCCACGGCGGGTGCCGGCCCAGCCCATCCACGCCGACATCGAGCACCCGCCGCAGCCCGTTCAGCGTGACCGGCTTGAACAGCATTGCGCCGGCACGGTGATGGTGGCCGGCGCCGCTGGCGTCGCCGTCGAGCATCAGCACGATGGCCGCGCCAGGCGCCAGCCGTGCCACTTCGCCGGTGAACGAGCGGCGGTCGTCGGCATTGAAGTCGGTGCAGGTCAGCACCGCATCGAAGCGCACGGCCTGCAAGGTCTGCAACAAGGACTGCGGCGTCGCGGCGGACGCGACGAGATAGCCGAGCGACTTCAGCATGCTTTCGGTCTGCCCGCGCTTGGCATCGTCATATTCCAGTAGCAGTGCACTTTTCATGAGATGTCCTCCTTGTAATATGGATGAGCCCGAACTGGACGGCTTCAAGCGCGGAGTTGTAACAATTTGACGCGTCCATGGGGCCGCTTCGGCACGGCGGGGGGCCGGATTTGGTAAACTCGACGTTTTGTTCCAAAGGATGTCCCGACATGGCGCGCCCGCATGACACCGCACTTGAGCTCCGCGCATCCGCCCTGCAATGCCTGGTCGAGCCGGATCCCGTTGCCAAGACCGGCGGCGTGGCGGCGCTGGTCGAGGCTGCCCGTGGAGGCAGGCTCACGGTGGACCCTGGCGCCGGGTTCGCCGAGCCGGCGGCGATTCCGGGCCGCCCGGCGCGTCCGGAACTGGTGCCGCCGCGCCTGGTCGGGCGGCGGTCGATGGCCACCGTGGAAGGACGCGCCATGCTGGTCCACGCGCTGGCGCACATCGAATTCAATGCGGTCAACCTGGCGCTGGACGCGGTCTGGCGCTTTGCCGGCATGCCGGACGCGTATTACCGCGACTGGCTGCGCGTGGCCGGCGAGGAAGCCCTGCATTTCAAGCTCCTGGCCGGCCACCTGCAGACGCTCGGCCATGCCTACGGCGATTTTCCCGGGCACGACAGCCTGTGGGAGATGGTCGCCAAGACCGGCGGCGACGTGCTGGCGCGCATGGCGCTGGTGCCGCGCACGATGGAAGCGCGCGGCCTCGACGCGATTCCACCGCTGCGCGCCAAGCTGGCCCAGGCCGGCGATCCGGCGGCGGCCCGCATCCTCGACGTGCTGCTGGGCGACGAGGTCGGCCACGTCGAGATCGGCAACCGCTGGTACTTTTACCTGTGCAAGCAGCGCGGGCTGGAACCGGTGGCGACCTACGACGATCTCACCGTGCGGTACAAGGCGCCGGTGCTGAAAGGGCCGTTCAACGTCGAGGGACGGCGCGCGGCCGGCTTCACCGAGGCCGAGCTGGCGCGCTATGCGCTCGACGCACTACCGGCAGGGGTTTGACCGATATCTCCATGAGCGACACCCCACTGCAGGGCTTCCTGCTCACCCGTCACTGGCGCGACGTGGACGACGGCGTCGAGGTCGAGCTGTGGCTCGCCACCGACGACGGCCCGTACTGCCTGCGCCTGCCGCCGGCCGAAGCCGTCGCCTTCGTCCCGGCCGAGCAGGAAGCCCTACTGCGGACCCTGGTGCAGCGCGAGCGCGGCGTCGAGCTGCGGCCGCTGGCGCTGTGCGACTTCCGCAACCGTCCCGTGCTGGGCCTGTACTGCCGCCATTACCGCCACCTGATGCGCCTGGAAAAGCGCCTGCGCGAGCACGGTATCGACGTCTACGAAGCCGACATCCGCCCGCCCGACCGTTTTTTGATGGAGCGTTTCATCAGCGCCCCGGTCGCCTTTGCCGGTACGCCGGCGCCCGGCAATCCGCGCCTGCTCGAAGGCGCCCAGCTGAAACCGGCGCCGGGCTACCGTCCCAGCATCCGCACCGTCTCGCTCGACATCGAGACCACGATGCAGGGCGAGCTGCGCTCGATCGGCCTGGAGGGCTGCGGCCAGCGCGTCGTGTACATGCTGGGGCCGCCGAACGGCGATCCGTCCGGGCTCGACTTCGACCTCGACTACTGCGAGTCGCGCCTGGCGCTGCTGGCCAGGCTCGAGGAATGGATGACGCACCATGACCCCGACGCCATCATCGGCTGGAGCGTGATCAACTTCGACCTGCGCGTGCTGCACGAGCATGCGCTGCGCCTGAACCATCCACTGCGCATCGGCCGCGGCGGCGCGGGGATGGAATGGCGCACCAATCCCAACGCCGGCGGCGAGCGCGAGGCGCGTTATTTCTGGGGCTTGCCGGGCCGCCTGGTCATCGACGGCATCGAGGCGCTGCGTTCGGCCACCTGGAGTTTTCCCTCGTTCAGCCTGGAGCACGTGGCGCAAAGCCTGCTCGGCGAGGGGAAGTCGATCGACAACCCCTACGACCGCATGGCCTCGATCGACCGCATGTTCGCCCACGACAAGCCGGCGCTGGCGCGCTACAACCTCAAGGACTGCGAACTGGTCACGCGCATCTTCGACAAGACCGGCCTGATGGCATTTTTGCTGGAGCGCGCCAGCGTGACCGGGCTGGCGGCCGACCGCAGCGGCGGCTCGGTGGCGGCTTTCGAGCATGCCTATATCCCGCTGATGCACCGCCAGGGCCGGGTCGCGCCCAACATCGGCGACGTGCCGGCGGCCGACAGCCCGGGCGGCTTCGTGATGGATTCGCGCTCGGGCTTGTACGACTCGGTGCTGGTGCTGGACTATAAAAGCCTGTACCCGTCGATCATCCGCACCTTCCTGATCGACCCGGTCGGACTGGTCGCCGGACTGGCAGCGCCGGAAGACCAGACGGTGCCGGGCTTCCGCGGCGCGCGCTTCGCGCGCACCAGGCACTGCCTGCCCGGCATCGTCACCCGCGTGTGGGAAGGCAGGGAAGCGGCCAAGCGTGCCGGCAACCAGCCGCTGTCGCAGGCGCTGAAAATCATCATGAACGCGATGTACGGCGTGCTCGGCACACCGGCCTGCCGCTTCTTCGACGACCGCCTGGCCTCGTCGATCACGATGCGCGGCCACGAGATCATGCACCGCACGCGCGAGCTGATCGAGGAAAGCGGCTACCAGGTGATCTACGGCGACACCGACTCGACCTTCGTCTGGCTCGGCGGCGAACGGCCCGATGCGGACGCGCTGCGCATCGGCCGCGAACTGGTCGAGCATGTGAACGGCTGGTGGCGGACGCACCTGCGGCAGACGCTGGGCCTGGACAGCGCCCTCGAACTCGAAGTCGACACCCACTTCCGGCGCTTCCTGATGCCGACCGTGCGCGGCTCAGACGAGGGCAGCAAGAAGCGCTATGCCGGCCTGGCCAGTACCGCGGACGGCGGTGAGGAGGTGGTCTACAAGGGCCTGGAAAGCGTACGTACCGACTGGACCCCGCTGGCCCAGCAATTCCAGCAGGGCCTGTACGAGCGCGTGTTCCGGCGCCAGCCCTACGAAGACTACGTCCGCGACTACGTGGCGCGCATGCTGGCCGGCGAGTTCGACGCCCTGCTGGTCTACCGCAAGCGCCTGCGCCGCCCGCTGCACGAGTACGAGCGCAACGTGCCGCCGCACGTGCGCGCGGCGCGCCTGGCCGACGACTTCCACACCGCCCAGGGACGCGGCCCGCAATACCGCAACGGCGGCTGGATCCGCTACCTGATGACGACCGC
>JAKOOD010000398.1 GCA_022701635.1 Burkholderiaceae bacterium
AGCGGGCCTTCGCGACCATCCATCCCACGCCCCTGACGTTCTTGATGACCTCGCTGCCCAGCTTCTTGCGCAGCGCGTGGATCAGGAATTCGATCGCATTGCTTTCGACTTCCTCGTTCCAGCCGTAAACGCGGTGCTCGAGTTCGGCGCGCGACAAGATCGCGCCGGGGCGCACCAGCAGCGCCTGCAGCAGCGAGAACTCGCGCGCGGTCAGGCGCACGGCGTGCGCGTCGCCGCTTTTCGCTTCATGGGTGACCGGGTCCAGTTCGACCATGCCGTTGCCCAGCCGCAGCGCGCCGCCGTTGCCGCCGCCATCCCGGCGCCGCACCAGCGCGCGCATGCGCGCCAGCAGCTCGCTCATCGCGAACGGCTTCACCAGGTAGTCGTCGGCGCCTTCGTCCAGGCCGGCAACGCGGTCTTCGGTGGCTTCGCGCGCGCTCAGCACCAGCACCGGCACGTCGTTGCGCGCCGCGCGGATCGCGCGCAGCACGCTCATGCCGTCGGTGCGCGGCAGGTTGAGGTCGAGCAGCACCATCTCGTAGTGCAGGGTCTGCAGCGTGGACAGCGCGCTCTCGCCGTCGCACACCCAGTCGGCGGCGTAGCTGGCGTCGCGCAGCGCCGATTGCACCACGCTGCCGATCATCGGGTCGTCTTCGACCAGTAACACTCTCATCCCGGCATGCTCCCTTTTCCGGCAGGCGCGTCGAACATCTCGGCGGCCACGCGCGCCAGGTCGTTCATGCCGGCGCCGGCCGCCATGTGCGCGTTCAGCCAGCCGGCCTGGCCGCCGTCGCGCAGCAGTTCGTCGATCAATACGCACGCCGCCGGAAAGTCCGGATCCTCGGCGCGCGCGGCCAGGCGCGCCAGGTCGGCGCGCACCACCTGCTCGACCGGACGGGCGATGCCGGTCTCGGGATCGATCCAGCTGGCATGCACGCCATCCTTGGCCGCGTTGAAGCGGTTCCAGGTGTAGACGTCGCGCGCGCCCTCGGCCGGCCAGGTGCCGGGCTGCGCGGCGACCTCGATGCACAGCTCGCGCGCGTAGCAGGCCAGCGCCGCCGCGTGCGACGGGTGCAGCGGGGTGTCCAGCACGCGCAGCTCGATGGTGCCGTATTCCGGCTTGGGCCGCACGTCCCAGTAGAAATCCTTGATGCTGTTGACGATGCCGTGCGCGGCCAGGCGCGCGAAGTGGGCCGCGAACTGGTCCCAGCTGCGGATGTCGGGCGGCATGGTGCCGCTCATCGGGAAGGCGCCGACCACGTTGCTGCGCGCGCTGCAAAAGCCCGAGTCCTCGCCCTGCCAGCACGGCGAACTGGCCGACAGCGCGATGAACAGCGGCGCGCGCTGGGTCAGCCAGGCGCCGACGCGCACGGCTTCGTCGGCGCTCGGCATCCCGATGTGCACGTGCATGCCGAACACGGTGAACATCTTGGCCAGGTAGCCGTACTTGCGCGCCGATTCGCGGTAGCGGTCCTTCGGGTAGATGCGCTGCTCGTTCCACTTCTGGAAGGGATGGGCGCCACCGCCCGAGATCGCCGCGCCGACCGCGAAGGCGGCGCGCTGGACGCTGGTACGGATTTCCTCCAGTTGCGCGGCGGCGCCGCGAAAGCCCGTCAACACGGAGGTGGCGACTTCCAGCATCGAGGTGGTGATTTCCGGGGTGGCGACCCAGTCCTTTTCCTGCCTGTCGAGCAGCAGCAGGATGTCCGGCGCCGCCGGCAGCAGGTCGTGGGTCAGGCGGTCGAGCACCATCAGCTCCAGCTCGATGCCCATCGTGCCCAGCTGCGAGCGGGCGAACGGCGGCAGGAAGGCGGGCCCCTGGCCGGCGACGGCGCGGGCCTGGGCGTCATCTATCGTGGTCGTCATGCTTCGTTCCCTTCATGTGTTTCAGCGGCCAGGCGCAGGCCGGCCCAGGTGACCGCCGGCGCGACCAGCACGTTCAGTGCCAGCAGGGCCTGCATCAGGCGGTGCGCGGTGTCGCTCAGGTAGGCCGCATTCGAAATCGAGCTGTCCACCACCAGCGTGCTGAAGCTGACCAGCGAGCAGGCGGCCAGCGCGATCGCGTGCTTCTTGCGTCCGCTCCAGGCTTGCCCGGGCACCAGCGCCAGCCGGGTCAGGGCGATGCGCGCGCCGAACACCAGCAACGCCGCCAACAGGACCGACCAGTGCAGCAGCTGCTGGAACTGCACCAGCGCCGCCGACATCATGAACAGCAGCGCGTAGCCGATGTCCTGCACGGTCTTTATCTGGGCCTGGAACACGTTGTCGCGCTTTTCGGCGTTGCGCAGCAGGAGGCCCATCAGCAGCAGCGACAGCAGCGCGCTCGACGAGGTCACCGAGCACAGGCCCAGGTCCATCATCAGCGTCGCCAGCAGGATACCCGGTCGCAGGCCGGCCTGGGCGCTCGACAGGCGCGCGGCCACGGTGTACACGGCGTAGCACGCCAGCGCGATGCCGGCGCCCTGCAGCAGCTTGCCGCCCTGCAGCAGCAACTGCTCGGCAAAGGGTGCCTCCTGCGCCGCGCCGTGGCTGCGCAGCCAGGCCAGCGATACCGACAGCGCGACCAGCGCCACCAGGTGGCTCAGGCCGACCGTGTTGGCGGCGGCGTAGGTGGCCACGCCGCTGGCATGGTTGTCGGCCACCATCGAGGTGAACACGACCGGATTCACGGCGACCAGGATCGCGGCGATGAAGGCCGCCTCGGCCCAGGCCAGGCCGAACACGCGCAGCAGCACCAGGGTGCCGGCGCCGCGCAGCACGCAGCCGAGCGCCAGCGAGGCGCCCTGGGCGCGGCTGCGCCACAGCCAGGCCAGGTCGGTCTTGCGCCCGGCCTCGAACAGCACCAGCGCCGAAGCGGCGTTGAGCAGCTCCTGGAAATAGGTCAGCAGGGCGCCGTCGACCACCTTCAAGCCGCTCACGCCCAGGATCAGGCCGGCCACCACGGCGCCGTACAGCCGCGGCACGCCACGCTTCTGCAGCACGACGCCGATCACCTGCGACAGCAGCAGGCCGGCGCCGATGATGGCCAGCGGCGAGAACAGGAACAGCGGCAGTCCGCCGCTGTCCTCATTCATGGCGCACCGCCCATTGCGCGGCGAGCGCTTCGAGTTCGTGTTCGACGGCTTGCCGGGCCCTGACCACCGGCGCCGCCTCCGGATGCGCGCCCAGGCCCGGCGCCAGGCGCGTGCGCATGCGCACGCGGACGGCGCGGCCATCGCCCCTGGCCGGCATCCACAACTGGCTGTTCAGGTCGTCGCCGTCGAGCCAGGTGGCGAGATACTTGGCGCCGGCCGCGGGCGCCGCCGGCAGGGCCAGCAGCTTGAACGGCGTCAGCCAGACGGCGTCCGGGAACTGACGGCTCAGCTGCAGGTGGCTCGCCGCGCGCTGTTCGAGGCGGCTGTCGGCGGCGCTGTAGGACAGCGGCAGCGTCGACTGGCCCGGCAGCGGGTTGCTCAGCCCGATGCACAGGCCGCCCGCATCCATCGCCATGCCGTCGCTGCCGAGTTCACCGGCACGGCCGCCCAGCACCGCGGCAAAGGCGGCCTGCAGGCGTGCGGTATCGGGGGCGACAGCGGCACTCTGCGCCACACTGGCGCCGGCGCCGCCGGTGGCGGCATCGACCAGCGCCTGCCAGCGGCCCTGCTGCCAGCGCCGGGTGGCGGGCCGCGGGTTGGGGTCCCAGCGCCACTCGGTGGCCGCCCACTGGCCGCCGCGCTCGCGCCGCACCAGCAGCAGGCGGCGCTGTTCGCCGACCGCGAGCAGGGTGGCGTGGCTATTCCAGTTGGCGTGCCAGACGCTGCGCACGGCTTGCGGCGGCAGCGCCGACTGGGCCCACGCCCACCAGCGCGCCGGATGGCTGACGCAGGACGCGGCCGCGTCGCCGGACCAGGTCCAGTTGCGCCGGCTCAGGCGGTTTTGCCAGGCGCAAGCGGCGTTGCCGGCGGCGAAGCCCGGCACGCCAGGCAGGGCCGACGGCGTCGCGCAGGTCCAGGGGCGCTGCTGGGCCAGCAGGTGGAAATCCGCCAGGACGTCGGCGGCTGCGATGGCCTTGGGCGCTCTTGGCGCCGCCCGGGCATGGCCGGCGCACAGGACGCCCAGCACGCCGGCGGCCAGGGTGACGGTGCGGGCGGCGCCCAGCACGCGGCTGGAAGCGTGGTTCAGCTTGGTCAATATTCCCCCATCTCACTAAGTTGCTCAGATTTAATGAGCAATCAGCGGGATGGTAGGCAGTAACACTTAGCGCATACTTAGCAAGCCGGCGGCGTCAGATCGCGATCGGCGCCGCGATGTGCGGATGCGGGTCGTAGCCGGCGATCTCGAAATCGTCGAAGCGGTAGTCGAAGATCGACGCCGGCTTGCGCTTGATGACCAGCCGCGGCAGTGGACGCGGCTCGCGCTCGAGTTGCAGGCGGGCCTGCGCCAGGTGGTTCGAATACAGGTGCAGGTCGCCGAAGGAATGCACGATCTCGCCCGGTTCCAGGTCGCACTGCTGGGCCACCATATGGGTCAGGAAGGCCAGGCTGGCGGTGTTGTAGGGCACGCCGATGAAGCAGTCGCCCGAGCGCTGCGTCAGCATGCAGCTCAGTTTGCCGTTGGCGACGTAGAACTGGTACATGACGTGGCAGGGCGGCAGCGCCATGCGCCCGGCGGCGGCGTTGTCGTGCGGCTTCATGCGCTCGTCCGGCAGCACGCCGACGTTCCAGGCGTTGATGATGTGGCGGCGGCTGTTGGGGTTCTTGCGCAGGCCCTCGATCAGCGCGCCGACCTGGTCGAACGTCTGGCCGTCGCGGCCTTCCCAGCGGCGCCACTGGGCGCCGTAGACCGGACCGAGTTCGCCTTCCGGCGTCGCCCATTCGTCCCAGATGGTCACGCCGTTGTCGTGCAGGTAGCGGATATTGGTCTCGCCCTGCAGGAACCACAGCAGCTCGTGCAGGATGGAGCGGATGTGCAGCTTCTTGGTGGTCAGCAGCGGGAAGCCGGCGGACAGGTCGTGGCGCACCATGCGCCCGAACACCGAGATCGTGCCGGTGCCGGTGCGGTCGCCTTTTTGCACGCCGTTGTCGAGAATGTCCCGGAGTAGGCCGAGGTATTGTTGGTCCATGCACGCTCCTTCAAATGATGCGCGCATATGATACCTGACGGCGCCCATGGCCGCCGTCTTTACGCCGTCCCGCTTCCGGACCGCGCCACCGCCGCCGCCAGCAGCGCCACCGCCTCGCGCACCCGGGCGTCGTCGGCGGCCACCAGGTTGTCGCCCACGTACAGCTCGAAGTAGCTCGACCCGGGCAGCACGCCGTGGTTGATCCGGTTGAAGAGCCAGATGCCGTGTTCGGCGGCCAGCTCCTGGCGGATCGCCAGCGCACGCTCGGCGGCCACCGGCAGGTGGATGTGCAGCATGTTGGCCTGCGGCCGCGCCGGGTTCACCCGCAGTGCCGGATGCGCGCGCAGCGCCTCGTACAGGAACTGGGTGCGGCGGAAGTAATCCGGCATCGCCGCCAGGCGCGCGTCGAACTGCATCGCCGCCGCCACGATGTAGGGGGAGCGGTGGATCACGTTGCCGCCCTGGCGCCGGAACCACTCGGCGGCGCGCGCCACGAAATCGCGGCTGCCGGCCAGCATGGCGCCACCGAGGCCGCCGATACCCTTGTACAGCGAAACGTAGACCGAGTCGAAGCCGGCCGCGATCTCGCTCACGTGGCGGCCGTAGCCGGCGGCCGCTTCCCACAATCTGGCGCCGTCCATGTGCAGGTGGATGTCGCTGGCCTTGCAATGCGCCTTGATCGCCTGCAGCTCGTCCCAGTCGGACAGCTGGCCGCCGATCTCGCGCATCGGGATCTCGAGGCCGACGGCGGCCAGGCGGTCTGGAATGCCGGTGATGTCGGCCGCCTGCCAGGGGCGGTTGCGGTCGCCTACCTGCAAGGCATCGAAGTGGCCCAGCAACTGGTGATTGGCACGCTCGTGCACGAAGATGTGCGAGGTCGGGTGCAGGGCCACCGGCGCGCGGCCGCGCGCCATCGAGGCCAGGCGCAGCGCCGTCACCTGGGTCATGGTGCCGCTGATGCAGAACACCGCGGCCTCGAAGCCGAGCAGTTCGGCGACCTTGCGCTCGAAGTCCTGGATCAGCGCGCCCTCGCCATAGACGTCATGGCGCACGCCATTGGCCTCGCACCAGGCACCCATGGCGGCATACAGTTCGGCGGGCGTGCGGGCGCGGTGGCCGGGCAGGATGGTGGTGCAGCGGGCGAGCAGGTCGGTGTCTGGCAAAGGGGGCTCCGTTGGGTGGGCGGGCGGGTGGGCCACACTCTACACCGAAGGAAGGGAGGCGGGAAGGCCGGCCGCATGCCGGCTGATTGGGTAAGTTTTCCGCTTACCTTTAAACGTCATTCCCGCGAAAGCGGGAATCCATGCTGAGTGACTGCGGCCTGCTCATGATGGATTCCCGCTTTCGCGGGAATGACGGTTTTTAGGCTGGCGAATGTTGCTAGAACTGCGTCAGCTGCGGGCGCGCATTGGCCTGTTCCAGTGCAATCGCCTGGTCCAGCTTGAACAGGCGCACCGCCCGCGCCAGCTGGTCGGCCTGCTCCTGCATCGCCTGCGCCGCGGCGCTGGCTTGCTCGACCAGCGCCGCATTCTGCTGCGTCACTTCGTCCATTTCGCCGATCGAGCGGTTGACGGCTTCGATGCCGCTGCTCTGCGCGCTGCTGGCGGTGCTGATGCGGGTCATGATGGCGGTCACCTGCTCGGTGCTGGCCAGCACGTCGTTCATGGTGCTGCCGGCTTCCTGCACCAGGCGGCTGCCGGCGTCGACCTCGTGGGCCGAGGCTTCGATCAGCGACTTGATCTCCTTGGCCGCAGCGGCGCTGCGCTGGGCCAGGCTGCGCACTTCGGTGGCGACCACGGCGAAGCCGCGTCCCTGCTCGCCGGCGCGCGCCGCTTCCACGGCGGCGTTCAGCGCCAGGATGTTGGTCTGGAAGGCGATGCCGTCGATGACGCCGATGATGTCGCTGATCTTGCCCGAGGACTGCTTGATGGTGTCCATGGTGTCGATCACCTGGCGCACCATGCGGCCGCCTTCCTGGGCCACCATCGAGGTATTCAGCGCCAGCTGGTTGGCCTGGCTGGCATCGCCGGCGTTGCGGCGCACGGTCTCGGTCAGGTCCTTCATCGAGTTGGCGGTGGAGGCCAGGCTCACGGCCTGTTCTTCGGTGCGCTGGCACAGGTCCAGGTTGCCGCTCGAGATCTCGGTCGAGGCGTTGGCGATCTGCTCGGCACCCTGGCGCACCTGGCCGACCACCGAGGACAGCCCGCTGCTGATGTCGTTCATGGCGTCGAGCATCAGGCCGATCTCGTCGCGGCTGCGTACCTCGACGCGGGTGCTCAGGTCGCCGGCGGCCATGCGCACCGCGGCGTCGCGGGCTTCCTTCAGCGGCCGCGTCACGATGCGCTTGATCAGGGCAGAGAGCAGGAAGGCGAAGACCGCCAGCGCCACCAGCCCGATGCCCAGGTTGCGGTTGCGCAGCTGGACTGATTCGCGGGTGATCTCGTCCTCGTAGGTGCCGCCGGCGATCAGCCAGTTCCAGTCCTTGAACACGGTGAAGGCGGTGATCTTCAGGCGCGGCGTGGTCTCGCCGTTTTGCGCGTTCTGCCACGGGTACTCGATCGTGCCTTCCTTCTGCGCCAGCATCTCCTGGACGAAGGCGCGGCCGCTGGGGTCGCGGCTGTCGAGGATGTTCTGGCCTTCGCGGGTGGGGTGCACGATGGCGTCGCCGGCCGCCTTGCCCGGCGCGGCGTTGAGTACATAGTAATAGCCGGTCTCGCCGACCTTCATGGAGCGGATCTTGTTCTTCAGTGCCGCGATGTCGCTGTCGACGTCGACGCCGACGTACAGGATGCCGATGACCTTGCCGGCGGCGTCGCGGATCGGTTCGTAGTCGGTCATGAACTGCTTGCCGAACAGCTTGGCCATGCCGATATACGGCTTGCCCTGTTTCAGGGCGGCGTAGGCGGCACCGCTGCGGTCGAGCGCCGTGCCGACGGCGCGCTCGCCGTTTTCCTTTTTCACCGAGGTGCTGATGCGCACGAAGTCGTCGCCCGAGGCGACGAAGATGGTGGCGTTGCCGCCGGTCTGGCGCGTAAAGCGGTCGGGTGCCGTGAAGTCCAGGTTGAGCGGTTTGCCTCCCAGGAGCAGGGTCGGCACCTCCATTTCGCCGACCTTGACGCTTGCCTGCGGATCGAGGCTGAATTCGCCTTCCAGGACGGTGGCGAAGATGCGGCCGTAGCTGCCGGCCTGGCTGGCCATCGCCTGGTTGAACAGCTCGACGGTGTTGACGACGCCGTGCAGTTCGGAGTTCATGTTCTCGATGGCGCGCTTGCGCAGCATCGAGGAGGTGGTCGAACTGACCGTGATGACCAGGCCAAGCAGGATCAGGCTGACGAGGGCAAAGGTGAACGTGGTGAGCTTGGTGCCGACGGTCCAGTCCCGTATGCTGAAGGATTTGCTTTGCATGGGAGAGCGAAAGTGCGTGGATAATTTCGCTATGTTACGTCAAGTGTCCCAGGGGAAACTAGCATTTTAACCGGATTTACCGGTTTAGCGGCATCCACGCAACATCGTGTCACATTGTTAGCGACGTGCGGTGTGCCCTATGTGACGACGCCGCCGTGCGCTCAGTGCTCGACCTGCACCTGATGGAACTGCAGCGCCGCCAGGTTGGCGTAGATCCCGCCCAGCGCCACCAGCGAGGCGTGGGTGCCGGTTTCCACGATGCGGCCGTCCTCCATCACGATGATGCGGTCGGCGCGCTGCACGGTGGCCAGGCGGTGGGCGATGATCAGGGTGGTGCGTCCGACCATCGCCGCTTCCAGGGCGCGCTGCACCAGGCGTTCCGACTCGGCGTCGAGGGCGCTGGTGGCTTCGTCGAGCAGCAGCAGCGGGGGATTCTTCAGCAGCGCGCGGGCGATCGCGATGCGCTGGCGCTGGCCGCCCGACAGGCGCACGCCGCGCTCGCCCAGGAAGGACGCGTAGCCTTCCGGGAGGCGCTCGATGAATTCGTGGGCGGCGGCCAGCCTGGCCGCCGCGATCACCTCCGCATCGGTGGCGCCGGCACGGCCGTAGCGGATGTTTTCCATGGCGCTGCTGGAAAAGATCACCGTATCCTGGGGCACGATGCCGATCGCCCCGCGCAACGTGTGCAGGTCGAGGTCGCGGATGTCGATGCCGTCGAGCAGCACGGCGCCCGACTGCGGATCGTAGAAGCGCAGCAGCAGTTGGAACAGGGTGGTCTTGCCGGCGCCGGACGGGCCGACGATGGCCACCGTCTCGCCGGGACGGATATCCAAGTTCAGGTGCGACAGCGCGGCCGACTCGGGGCGCGATGGATAATGGAAGCCGACGTCCGCCAGGCGCAGGGCGGCGCCGCCGGCATGGCGCAGCGGGAGCGGCTTGGGCTGCGCCGGATTGCGGATCGGCGAGCGCACTGCCAGCAGTTCCATCAGGCGCTCGGTGGCGCCGGCGGCGCGCTGGGCTTCGCCCATCACTTCCGACAGCGCGCCGATCGCCCCCGAGACGATCGAGGCGTACAGGATGAACTGGCCGAGGTCGCCGCCGCTCATGGTCCCGGCCAGCACCGCGTGCGCGCCCAGCCACAGCACGAACACGATGGCGCCGAACACCAGCACGATGGCGATCATGGTCAGCAGCGAACGTGCGCGGATGCGGCGCATGGCGGTGCCGAACGCGCCTTCGACGGAGGCGCCGAAGCGGCGCGCCTCGATCTGCTCGTGGGTGAAGGCCTGCACCGTCGGCATCGCGTTGAGGATCTCGCCGGCCATCGCCGAGGCATCGGCGATGCGGTCCTGCGAGTCGCGCGACAGCTTGCGCACGCGCCGTCCGGACAGCACGATCGGCACCACCACCAGCACCAGCAGGCCGAGGATGATCGAGGTCAGCTTCACGCTGGTCACGAACAGCATCGCCAGGCCGCCGACGAACAGCAGCGTATTGCGCAGCGCCAGCGAGATGCTGGTGCCCACCACGGTCTGGATCAGCGTGGTGTCGGTGGTCAGGCGCGACAGCACTTCGCCGGTGCGCGTGGTCTCGTAGAACTCGGGGCTCTGTTCGACCACGTGGCGGTAGACCGCTTCGCGGATGTCGGCGGTGACGCGCTCGCCCAGCCACGAGACGGTGTAGAAGCGCGCCGCGGTGGCGACGGCCAGCACGGTGGCCACGCCGAACAGCGCCAGGAAGGTGGCGTTGACGTTCTGGATCGCGCCGCCGGCCGCGCCGGCGCCGGCGGCACCGAAGCCGTGGTCGATCATCTGCTTGAAGGCGTAGGGAATCGCCAGCGTGGCGCCGGCGGCGACCAGCAGCGCGATCCCGGCCAGCACGAACTGGCGGCGGTAGGGTCGCAGGAAGGGCAGCAGCCCGCTCAGGGTGGCGAGCGCGCTCCTGCCTTTGAAGGGCGCTGCGTCGCTGGCGGCATCGCTGGATTGTCGGTCGGTGGCACGCTTGTTCATGTCGTTCATTTCTTGTTCTTGCAAATACAGGGGAAATACAGGGTGGTTACAGCGCCATGGCGTCGACGTAGCCGGTCAGCTCCAGGTAGCCGCGCCCGGCCGGGCGGCCGTCGCGCTCGACGCGCACCGCGCCTTCCCAGTACACGGCGCCGGTCGAGCGGCGCGAATCGAGTTCCTGGTCCGGCTGCAGCGGCAGCAGGCGCCATGTGGTGGCCCCGGTCGTCACCAGGGTGCCGACCGGGTAGGTGGCGCCGGTGCGCGGCGACTTCCAGTGCTGCTGCGGCGCGAAGCTGACCTGGCCCGGGCCGTACTGGGTGACGCGGCCGGCGCCGTCGCGCACGGCGGCGTGGGCCCAGAGTGTAGCACCGCCGGCGCTGCGGATGCGGAAGGCCATCAGGGCACCGCCGTCGTCGAGGTTGACGCCGGTCCAGTCCCAACCGGTGGCGCCGGGGTCCAGCACCTGGCTCGACCACTCGTGATCGAGCCACGCCGTGCCGGTCACGGATGTGGTCTTGCCGGCCCGCGCCACCTGGCCTTCGACCTTCAGCTGCGGCTCGCTGTAATAATAACTGGCGTGCGAAGGGTCCTTGCCCTTGCGCGAAAAACCGTGCTCGCCCTGCAGCAGCAGCGGCTGGGTCGGCGCCAGGCGCAGGGTCAAGGTGAGTTCGCCGGAACGCACCACGACATCGTAGCGGCCATCCGGCAGCCGCCGCATGTGCCAGTCGTCGAGCTTGACGTCGGTGGTCCCGGTCTTGGCGTAGGCCAGGCCGAAACCCTCGCGCGCGCTGCGCTGGTCGTGTACCAGGTGGCCGAGCGCGGGGTCGGACAGCGCCGCGTGGCCGATGATCAGCTGCTTGGGCGCGAAGGCACTCGGGTTGGCCGGGTCGGTGCTCGTGCGGCTACGGAAGAAGGTGACCTGGAAGCCGAGCGGCTTGCGCTCCGGGGTCTCGAGCCAGCCGGTGACGTACCACCATTCGGTGCGGTGGCCGGGGTGGGCGCCGAAGTCGCGCGGGAACTGCAGCGCCTGGCCGGGCGTGACCGGGTCGAACACCGGCGGCGCGGCCTGCACGACGCTCGCGGCCAGGAACAGGAGGACATACCAGAGCAAGCGCATCACCAATCCTCCCGGACCGCGCGCACCGGCCCGCCGGACAGCGCATGGCGCCCCGACACCAGCGCCGTCGCCATCGCGGCCGCCAGCAGCGCCGCCGCCACCGACGCCAGCAGCGTCCAGGGCAGGTGAAGCTGCATGGTCCAGTGGAAGGACTGCGGATTGACCACGTACACCAGGATCAGGCTGATCAGGAGCCCGAGTGCGAAACCGGTGGCGACGCCCAGCGCGGTCAGCGCGCCGCCTTCGATGGCGAGGATGCCGAGGATCTGGCGCCGCGTCACGCCGACGTGGCGCAGCATGCCGAATTCCTTGGCGCGCGCCAGGGTCTGCGCCGAGAAGGTGGCGGCCACGCCGGACATGCCGATGGCGATCGCGATCGCTTCCAGCAGATAGGTGACGGCGAAGCTGCGGTCGAAGATGCGCAGGCTGGCGCTGCGGATGTCGCCCGGGCGCGCCAGCGTCAGGGCGGCGCCGAAGGGCAGGGTGCGCAGCGCGTTCTCGATGCGCTCGACCGGCACGCCCTCGGCGGCCCACAGCGCGGCATCGGTGACGGCGGTGTCGCCGGTGAGGGCGCGGTAGTCGGGCAGGCGCACGATGGCCGAGCCGGACTGGTTGGCGTAGTCGCGCCAGATGCCGGCGATGAAGAAGGTTCGTGCGCGCCCGCCCAGCGGCAGCCGCAGCGCCTGGCCGGGCCGTAGCCGGTACAAGTCGCTCATCGCTTCCGAAATCCAGACCGGCCGCGCGCCCGCCGGCAGCGGCGCGCCCGGCCCCACCAGCACCAGCAGGCGGCCGGGGTCGGCGGCGTCGATATCGCGCGCGATCAGCGTGATGTCGGGCCGGGCCGGATCGATCGAGAGCGGCCGCGTGCGCAGAAATGCCGCGCGCGCCACGCCGGGCGTGCGCGCCAGCGCCGCCTGTTCGCCCGGGCCGAAGGCGCCGGTGCTGCCGCCGGTGGCGGTGCGCACGTACAAATCGGCCGGCAGGATGTGCTGGATCCAATCGTCGACCGACACCCGGAAGCTGGCCACCATGATCCCCATCGCCACCATCAGGCTGAAGCTGGCCAGTACGCCACCCAGGGCGATCGAGGCCTGGCCGGGGGCGTTGGCCAGCCGTGCCAGGGTCAGGGACAGGACCGGCGAGCCTGTGCCTGACTGGTCGCGTCGCATGGCGGCGCGGTTCAGCATGCGGAACACGGTGGCCGCCAGGCGCGGCATCAGGCCGATGCCGCCGATCAGCAGCAGCGCCACCGAAAAATAGCCGAACAGCGGCAGTTCCAGCACCGGCGGCGCGAACGCGAACGCGGCCGCCAGCGCCAGGCAGATGAGCGACGGCCAGATGCGCGCCAGGCGCTCCAGCGCGGCTTCGTCGGTGCCGGACTTGAGCGCGATCGCCGGCCGCGCGCGCGCCGCTTCCCAGGCCGGCGCCGCGCAGCCGAGCAGGGCCACGCCCAGCCCGAGCCCGAAGAACACCAGCGCCGCCACCGGGGTGAAGCGCACCTGCGGCTTGACGCCCGCGAAGTAGCCGGCGCCGAGGTCGCCGCCGAAGAAATGCAGCGCGACGGCGGCCAGCGCGTAGCCGCCGAGGATGCCGAGCGCGGCGCCGATCACGCCCAGGCTGGCCCCTTCCAGCAGCACCTGGCGCAGCAGCGCGCGCCGTTCCAGCCCCAGCACGCGCAGCAGCGCGAACTGGCTGCGCCGCCGCAGCACGGACAGCGCCTGGGTCGAGAACACGAGAAAGGCGCCGGTGAACAGCGCCACCAGCGCCAGCACGGTGAGATTCACGCGGTAGGCCCGGCTGAGGTTATTGTTGCGGCTTTCCTGGTCGGCGTCGTTGGGACGGGCGACCCGGAAGCGTCCCGGGAAGTCGTGCTCCAGCTCGGCCGCCAGGGCACGCTCGAACGCGGCGCGGTCGACGCCGTCGCGCAGCTTCAGGTCGACCCGGGTCAGGCGCCCGAGCTGGCCGAAGCGCCACTGCGCGGCGCCGATGTCCATCACGGCGATGCGCTGGCCGCTACGCGCGCGCAGCACCGGCCCGGCCACGCGCAGCGTGAAGTCGCGGGTGCCGGCGCGCAGCGCCAGCAGCTCGCCGCGGCGCTTGCCGAGCCATTCCTGCGCCGCCGGCGACAGGAACAGGGCGTCGTCGGCCAGGATGTCGGCAGCACGGTCCTCCGCCGGCACCCCGGTGAGGTCGGGCGAAATGAAGCCGGCGCGCAGCGGATCGAGGCCGACGATCTTCAGCGCGCCCTTCACGCCGGGCAGGGCGGCGTCGATCTCGAGGACCGGCGAGGCCAGCGCCACGCCCTCGTGCCCGGCCAAACGCGGATACGCCGCTTCGTCGATGCTGGCTTCGCGTCCGAGCACTTGCACGTCGGCCTGGCCGGCGATGCTCTGGATCGCGGCCGAGAATTCGTTGAAGGCGGCGGCATTGATCAGGTGGATGGCGAAGCCCATCGCGACGCCCACGGCGATCGCGACGATGGCCAGCACGGCGCGCACCGGATGGGCGCGCCACTCGCCGAATAGCAGCCAGCGCTGCAGGGAACTGGAGACGGGACGGTTCAGGCCGGGCATTCCACCGCCAATGCTTCTGCCTGGCGCCTGGCCTTGCGGCGGGCGGCATCGTAGGCCTTGCCACCGGCGCGCGCGGCGTCTTCGTCGGCCCACTTGCGGCGCAGGCGCAACTTGTCGCAGGTCTTGCGGTGCGCCAGCGCGGCGCGGGCGCGCTGCTGGCGGCTGCGTTCGGCGCGCGCCTCGTCTCGTGATTGCTCGCGGGCTTTTTCCTTTTCGCGGGCAAGGCGCAGTTTTTCGAATTCGACCAGCGTGCGCGCATCGCGCGTGGCGACCGCGCTGGCTTCCGGCGGCGTCACCCCGGCCGCGGGCGGCGGCAGGCGCGTCGACTGGCCTGCGGCGCAGGGCCGGTCGGCATAGCTGATCTTGCCGCCGACACTGCATTTATAAACGCCCTGGGCACTGGCTGCGGTCCAGAGCAGGAATAAGCTAACTGAGAGAAACAATCGGAGCATGGTGGGGTCCCGTCAAAGAATTTTGCCGGGGTTCATGATGCCAAGCGGGTCGAGCGCCGCCTTGAGCGCACGCATCAGGTTCAGCTCGACGGCGGACTTGTAGCGTGGTAGCTCGTCGCGCTTGAGGGCGCCGACGCCGTGCTCGGCCGAGATCGAGCCGCCGAACGCGGCCACGCTGTCGTGCACGATGCGGTTGACCGGCAGCTGTTCGGCCAGGAAATCCTCGTGCGCGATGCCTTCCGGCGGGGCGATGTTGTAGTGCAGGTTGCCGTCGCCGAGGTGGCCGAAGCACACCACCTGCACGCCCGGAAAGTCGGCCTGCAGGCGGGCGTCGGTGGCCTCGATGAAAGCGGCGATGCGCGAAATCGGCAGCGAGATGTCGTGCTTGATGTTCTTGCCGGCCGCGGCCTGGGCCAGCGGGATGTGCTCGCGGATCGCCCACAGCGCGCGCGACTGGGCGATCGAGGTGGCCACTGCCGCGTCCTGCGCGATGCCGGTTTCGAGCGCCTGCTCGATCGCGCCTTCCAGCAGCGCCACGCCGTGCTGCTCGGATTCGTGGCTGGACAGTTCCAGCAGCGCATACTGCGGATAATGGCCGGGGAAGGGGCGCGGCAGGCTGGGGAAGTGGCTGGCCACCAGGCGCAGGCAGACGTCGCTCATCAGTTCGAAGCCGGTGAGGGTCGGCCCGCATTCGGCCTCGAGCAGCTTCAGCAGCTTCAGCGCGTCGCCCGGGCTGCACAGGCCGACCAACGCGGTGATCGCCGCCTTCGGCTGCGGGAACAGTTTCAGCACGGCGCCGGTGATGATGCCGAGGGTGCCCTCGGCGCCGATGTACAGGTCGCGCAGGTCGTAGCCGGTGTTGTCCTTGCGCAGGCCGCGCAAGCCGTCCCAGAGGTCGCCCGCGGCGGTCACGACTTCCAGGCCCAGGCACAGTTCGCGCGTGTTGCCGTAGCGCAGCACCCCGGTGCCGCCGGCATTCGTCGCCAGGTTGCCGCCGATGGTGCAGCTGCCCTCGGCCGCCAGCGACAGCGGGAACAGCATGCCGTGCGCCTCGGCCGCGGCCTGGACGTCGGCCAGGATGCAGCCGGCATCGACCGTCATCGTGCGGTTGAAGGTGTCGACCGCGCGCACCCGGTTCAGGCGCCGCAGCGACAGCACGATGGCGTCGCCGGCCGCGTCCGGCACGCTGCCCAGCACCAGCCCGGTGCGCCCGCCCTGGGGCACGACCGGCACCCGCTGCGCCGCGCACAGGCGCACCAGCGCCGCCACCTCCTCGGTCGAGCCGGGGGCGACGACGGCGCGCGCGCGGCCGGTGAAACGGCCGCGCCAGTCGGTCAAGTAGGGCGCCGTGTCGTGCGCTTCGGTGAGCACGTGGGCGGCGCCGACGATGGCGCGGCAGCCGTCGAGAAAGCCGGCGTCAGTCATGGGGCACTTTGACCTTGTCCAGCAACTCCTTGGCCAGCTTCTGCGCCTGCTTCTTGTAGGGCCGCAGGTAGAGCAGGGCGAACACGAAATACGCGCACACCAGCAGCGCCTCGCCCAGGGCCATGATGCGCGAGAGTTCGGTCTTGTCGCTCCACGCGCGCACCACGCCTTCGACGAAATAGATCAGGATCACCATCGACGACCATTGCAGCGTGTACAGGTCGCGCTTGATGACGCCGCGTAGCGGCAACAGCAGCGGCAGCGCCTTGAGCGCCAGCAGCGAGCCGCCCGGGTGCAGCGGCGCGATCGCGATTTCCCAGCTCAGCAGCCAGGCGCAGAGGATGACCAGGCTGGTCACCGCGCCCGTATGGAACACCCTGTGCGTTTGCATGACTATGCCATCCCCTGCAATGTGCGGCTCGTTTCGGCCAGGCGCCGGCCGAGCGCGATCGCGAGCCGCTTCTCGTCTTCGGTGATCGGGCGCTTGTTGTCCACGCCGGCCCAATGGGTCGCGCCGTAGGGACTGCCCCCGCTCTCGGTCGTCATCAGTTCCGGCTGGGTGTAGGGCAGGCCCATCACCATCATGCCGTGGTGCAGCAGCGGAATCATCATCGACAGCAGCGTCGCTTCCTGACCGCCGTGCAGGCTGCCGGTGGAGGTGAACACCGCCGCCGGCTTGCCGGACAGGGTGCCCGACAGCCATTGCGCCGAGGTGCCGTCCAGGAAATACTTGAGCGCGGCCGCCATGTTGCCGAAGCGCGTGGGCGAGCCCAGCGCCAGGCCGGCGCATTCGTCCAGGTCGGCGAGTTCGACATAGGGCGCGCCGGTGCTCGGGATGTCCGGCTCGGTCGCTTCCGCCACCGTCGACACCGCCGGCACCGTGCGCAGCCGCGCTTCCATGCCGGGCACGCTTTCGATGCCCTGGGCAATGAGCTCTGCCAGGCGGCGGGTCTTGCCGTGCCGCGAATAATACAAAACGAGGATAATCGGATTGGTTGTGTTCATCGTTGGTATTATAGGGCGCTTTACAAAACGATATGCCTCGCGCAGGCACCACGCGGATACAATGCTATCGAAAACCGTCAACCACCTGTCGCGCAGTACCAGCGGGATGTTCCATGTCGGCGTCGAGCGCGTACGCGGCCTGACCTGGGCCGAGGCGCTCGACCTGGTCCGCTTCGCGCGGCGCCGCCTGCTCGAGGAGCGCCTGCCGCAGGTGGCCGGCAGCCTGACCTTCACCACCACGCTGGCGATCGTGCCGCTGCTCACCATCGTGCTGGCGATCTTCACCACCTTCCCGGTGTTCGGCAAGCTGCGCAGCACGCTCGAAGGCTACTTCGTGCAGATGCTGATGCCGCGCGCCATCTCCAACACGATCATCTCGAACCTGACCCAGTTCGCCAGCAAGGCCACCGGGCTGTCGGCGGTGGGCGCGGTGGCGCTGATCCTGACCTCGGCGGCGATGATCGGCACCATCGAACGCGCGCTCAACCAGATCTGGCGCGTGCGCCAGCCGCGCCCGCTGCTGCAGCGGGTGCTGGTGTACTGGGCGCTGGTCACGCTGGGACCGCTCGCCTTCGGCATTTCGCTGACCATCACCTCGCAGCTGTTCACCGCCACCGGCAGCATCAGCACCGCGCTGCCGTTCGTCGGCGCGCTGTTCTACACGCTGGTCTCGGTGGGGCTGACCACGGCCGCCTACGCCATGCTGTACATGACGGTGCCGAACCGCCACGTCGACTGGCGCGACGCGGTCTGGGGCGGGCTGGTGGCGGCGATCGCGTTCGAGATCGCCAAACGCGTGTTCGCCATCTTCATCCGCCAGTTCCCGACCTACGCCATCATCTACGGCGCGCTGGCGGCGCTGCCGCTGTTCCTGGTCTGGCTCTACCTGTCCTGGCTGA
Source organism: Burkholderiaceae bacterium (assembly GCA_022701635.1). GTDB lineage: Bacteria > Pseudomonadota > Gammaproteobacteria > Burkholderiales > Burkholderiaceae_D > Telluria > Telluria phyllosphaerae. The sequence continues at coordinate 17,984 of JAKOOD010000398.1, forward strand.
TCACGCTGGTGGGGGCGCTGCTGACGGCGGCGCTGCCGGTGGTGAAGTACGAGCGCTGGTGGTACGAACCGGTGCCGGGCGGCGCCTTCGTCGATGCGGTGGCGGTCTTGAAGGTGCTGCACGGCGGCGCCAGGCTGACCGGCAGCGCGCTGGTGTCCAGCAGCCAGATCCGCGCCCATACCCGCATCGGCTACGATGAGATGACCGACCTGCTGGAGCGGATGGTGGCGGCCGGCTGGGTCGGCCGGGTGCAGGCCGAACAGACGGTGCAGGCGCGCTGGGGCCTGGCCGCGCGCCAGGGCAGCGACAACTGGGTGCTGCTGGTCGACCCGGCCCTGATCCGCCTGGCCGACGTCTACCGGCTGTTCGTGTTCGGCGGACTGGGGGCCGACAACGTACCCGGCGCGGCGCTGGCGGTCGGGGCTGAGCTGGGGCTGCCGACGCCGCTGTCGCTGGTCCTGTCGGTGGATACGGTGGCGCTGGCGCGCCAGGTCGAGGCGGCGGTGGAGGCGGGGCTGGAGCAGACGCTGGCGGCGCATTTTGCGCAGGTGGACCCTGGCGACGAGGCGATGCGGCAGGGGCCGGTACCGGTGGCGTAAGCACGATTGGCTGTTGGCGCGAATTGCCCCCCTGCCTTCGCAGGGGCGACGTGCCGATTCGCGTTGCCGCGGCGCCTACCAGCTCAGCTTGCCGGTCACCATCTGCCAATACATCAGCCAATCCCCGCGGAACGACCACCACGGATTGCCGAAACTCGCCGGCCGGTTCTTTTCATAGAAGAAGTGCCCGATCCAGGCGCCGCCATAGCCGCACACCAGCGCCGCCAGCAGCCACCACGCATTGCGGCTGAGGACGGCCTCGGCGATGCAGGCGATCGCCGCGGTGGTGCCGATGAAGTGGGCGCGCCGGCAGGTTCGATGGCCGTGTTGGGTCAGGTAGTAGGGATAGAACTCGGCGAAGCTGGCATAGGGCGCGGCTGCCATCGGGCTCTCCTCGGGCTGTCATTCTTGTGAGCAGGCAGCGGCAAAGGCGGCCAGTGCGTCCAGTACCGCCTCGGGCTGCTCGGCCATCATGGCGTGGCCGGCGTCCACCTCGACCACCGTGCCGTGGCGCGCGGCCGCGATCAGCGCCGCGGCGGCGCGCGGCGACGTCATCCTGTCGAGGCGGCCGAGGATGAACAGTACCGGGCGATCCAGCGCGGCGATGGCGTCGCCGCCGCCGGCATAGGCCTTGCAGGCCGCCAGGTCGGTGTGCAGCAGGCCGGGCGGGCCCTCGGCCGCGATGCGGGTCATCAGCTGGCGCGAACATTCCTGCAGCGAAGCTTGTTCCATGCCGTCTGCCGGGTCCGGCGCCGCCATGTGCGACCAGGACGCCACCATGGCGATGGCGGCGTCCTGGTCTTCCAGCGCGCTGGCCAGCAGTCCATCCGACACCTTCATCGGCCAGGCGGTGCCGAGCAGCGCCAGGCCGGCGAAGCGCCCCGGCGCCCGGCGCGCCGCTGCCAGTGCGATCAGGGATCCCATGCTGTGCCCGACCAGCAGCGCGCGTTCGATGCCGTCGGCCTCCAGGCGTGCCAGCAGCCAGCCGGCCATCGCTTCCACGCTGGCGAGCGCCGGGCCGGGGCCGGCGGCCCCATGGCCCGGCAGGTCGAGGGCGAGCACGGCATGGCCGCGCGCGGCGAGGGCGTCGCTCTGGTTCGACCACACGGTATGGTCGTTCAGGGCGCCATGGAGGAAGACGATGGTGGGCTTGGCGGGCTGCATGAGGGGACGCGTCCGGGGAGTGTCGACGCGGTGCATCCTAGCACCGCAATTGTGCACTTCGGGTACTTTATTTACATAAATTCATGAATATGCGACGCCGTGCTCCACGGCTGGGCACAAAACTGGATTTTTTGGGGAGCATAGGCTAGAGTCCCTCTTATCTGTCATACAAGCAGTCCGATGCTCAACCTGGGGTGGCCAACATGAAAGTTTCCGAAATCCTGCAAGTAAAAGGCGATATCCTGTACACCGTGTCTCCGGACACGGCCCTGGGCGAGGCGTCCAGCACCATGGCCGAAAACGACATCGGTTCGCTGGTCGTGATGGAGTACGGCGACCTGGTCGGCATGCTGACCTTCCGCGAGGTGATCAAGGCGGTGCACGCCAACGGCGGCTCGATCGCCGGCGCCGGCACCGTGCGCAAGCACATGGACGACAGCCCGATCACGGTCACGCCGGACACCGACGTCAACGAGGTGCGCCGCATCATGC
>JAKOOD010000597.1 GCA_022701635.1 Burkholderiaceae bacterium
ACGGCAAGGCCGGCATCTACGGCATCAGCTACCCGGGCTTCTATACTTCAAGCAGCATCATCGATTCGCACCCGGCGATCAAGGCCGCCTCGCCGCAGGCGCCGGTGACCGACCTGTACATGGGCGATGACTCCTACCATGGCGGCGCGTTCATGCTGGCGGCGAACTTCGGCTTCTACGCTTCCTTCACCGAGCAGCAGAACCCGACGCCGTTGCCCAAGACCCGCAGCGCCTTCGACTACGGCACCGCCGACGGCTACGACTTCTTCCTGCAGCACCTGACGATGCAGAACATCCTGGGCACGCTGACCGACAACCAGCGCGCCCTGCTGGCGCCGACCATCGACCACGACACCTACGACGACTTCTGGAAGATCCGCGCGATCGCCCCGCACCTGAAGAACGTCAAGGCGGCAGTGCTGACGGTCGGCGGCTGGTTCGACGCCGAAGACCCGCAAGGCCCGTTCACGACCTACCACGCGATCAAGAAGAACAACCCGGGCATCTTCAACGGCCTGGTGATCGGCCCGTGGGTGCACGGCGGCTGGGCGGGCCTGGACGGCAAGCGCCTGGGCCGGGTCTCGTTCGACCGCAAGACCAGCGAGGATTTCCGCGCCAACATCCAGTTTCCCTTCTTCGAACAGTATCTGAAGGGCATCAAGCCTGCGCGGCCGATCGCCGAGGTGACGGCTTTCGAGACCGGTTCCAACGTCTGGCGCCAGTACAGCGCCTGGCCGCCGGTGCCGGCCAAGCCGCGCACGCTGTATTTCGGCGCCAACGGCAAGCTGAGCTGGCAGCAGCCGGCGGCCGCGGCATCGGCAGCTTCGCCGTTCGATGAATACGTGGCCGACCCGAAAAAGCCGGTGCCCTTCGTCGGCTACGCCGTCACCGACGTGCCGCAGGAGTACATGGTGTCCGACCAGCGCTTCGCGTCCTCGCGCCCGGACGTGCTGGTGTACCAGAGCGAGGTGCTGGACGAGGACGTGACGATCGCCGGCCCGGTCACGCCCAAGCTGTTCGTGTCGACCACCGGCACCGACGCCGACTGGGTGGTCAAGCTGATCGACGTCTACCCGTCCGAGTATCCAAGTGGCGAGACGGCGGAACGCGGCCATGACATCGCCACCCCGTCCTCGCCGATGGCCGGCTACCAGATGCTGGTGCGCGGCAACCCGCTGCGCGGCAAGTTCCGCAACAGCTTCGAGAAGCCGGAGCCCTTCGTGCCGGGCAAGGTGGAAGCGATCAGCTACCACCTGGGCGACGTCAACCACACCTTCCGCCGCGGCCACCGCATCATGGTGCAGGTGCAGAGTTCGTGGTTCCCGCTGGTCGACCTGAATCCGCAGACCTTCGTCTCGATCCCGAAAGCCAGACCGGAAGACTTCAAGAAGGCCACCCAACGCGTCTACCATGCGCCGGAAACGCCCTCGGGGCTGCAGGTGCTGGTGATGCCGGCCCCGTGATGGCCATCCTGTAAGCGCCGTGCTACGCTTGCCTCTTACTTCATCGTAGAGAGGCAAGCTTGAACCATCCCGTCGTCGCCCGCCTCGCCGCGGCAGTCTCGCTGTCGCTGCTGTCCCTCGCCGCCCTCGCGCAAACAGCGGCCCCGCTCAAGACCGAAGTCGCCACCCGCGTCAACGCCATGTACCCATGGCTCGACGCCACCTACAAGGACCTGCACGCCCATCCGGAAATCGCGTTCCAGGAAACCCGTACCGCCGCCAAGCTGGCCGCCGAGATGCGCAAGCTCGGGTTCACGGTGACCGAGCAGGTCGGCAAGACCGGCGTGGTGGCGGTACTGAAGAACGGCGCCGGCCCGACCGTGCTGGTGCGCACGGAACTCGACGGCCTGCCGATGGAAGAAAAGACCGGCCTGCCCTACGCCAGCCGCGCCCGCACGAAGGCCGACGACAATTTCGTCACCCACAGCTGCGGCCACGACGTCCACATGGCGAGCTGGCTCGGCACGGCGCGTACCCTGACGGAACTGAAATCGCAGTGGCACGGCACCCTGGTCTTCATCGCCCAGCCGGCCGAGGAAGTCGTGCGCGGGGCCAAGGCCATGCTGGCCGACGGCCTGTTCACCCGCTTCCCGAAGCCGGACTACGCCTTCGCCCTGCATTCCTGGCCGCTGGCCTACGGCACGGTCGGCTTTAACAGCGGGCCGGTGTCGTCGAATTCGGACGCGCTCGAGATCCAGTTCAAGGGCCGCGGCGGCCATGGATCGGCGCCGGACAAGGCGCTCGATCCGATCGCGATCGCGGCGCGTTTCGTGGTCGACGTCCAGACCGTGGTCAGCCGCGAAAAGGACCCGAAGGAGTTCGGCGTGGTGACCATCGGCGCGATCCAGGGCGGCACGGTAGGCAACATCATTCCGGACAACGTGCGGGTAGCAGGCACCATCCGCTCGTACAATCCCGAGGTGCGCGCCAAGCTGCTGGACGGCGTCCGGCGCGTCGCCAACGCCTCCGCCGCGATGGCCGGCGCACCGGCACCCGACGTGCAGATCATCCCGGGCGGCGCCGCCATCGTCAACAACGACGAGCTGGTGCGCCGGACCGAAGCCGTGTTCAAGGATGCCTTCGGGGCCGACAAGGCGCAGCGCATGCCCGCCATGACCGCCAGCGAGGACTTCTCGGCCTACGCCGACCAGGGCATTCCGTCGATGTTCTTCTTTACCGGCGTGTACGCGCCGGAAACGGTGGCGGAAGCGGCGCGCCCGGGCGGCAAGCCGGTCGCGTTCAACCATTCGCCTTTCTATGCGCCGGTGCCGGAGCCGTCGATCAAGACGGCGGCGCAGGCCATGACACTGGCGGTGCTGAACGTGATGGGCAGCGCCGCGCGCTGAGCGCCCGGCCCTCAGCGCGCGCGGCCCGCGGACGCTGCATGGGGAATGCGGCTCATCCTCCATAAGCTGCCTCCCGACCCGGCGAATCGACATCCTGTCGGGTCCGGCCGGCAGCGACTTGCCGAATTGCTTACAGTGATCCGGTACCCAACCTGTCATGAGAGGAAGACATCGAATGCCGCAACCACGTATGGCCATCATGCTGGCCGCCCTGTTCTGCGCCTGCGCTGCGCAGGCCCAGTCCACGAAGGACGCCTTCGACCCGAGCACGCTGAAAGGTCCGGCCAAGGGCGCGCCGAACGAGGTGATGGTGCTTGGCACCGCCCATCTGTCGCAGCTGCCGGCCCCTTTCCAGCCTGCCGCCCTGTCCGGCCTCAACGCGCGCCTGCTCGCATGGAAGCCGCGCGCCATCGCCATCGAACGCCTGTCGGGCCAGCAGTGCGCCTGGCTGCGCCAGTTCCCGACGCGCTTCAAGGACACCGCCGACACGTATTGCTGGGATCCCGCCCCGGCGCGCGCCGCTACCGGCCTCGATGTCCCGGCGGCCACGGTCGAAACCGACCGCCTGCTCGCCAGCTGGCCCGCCAGCCCGACGCCGGCCCAGCGGCGCCACCTCGCGGCCATGTTCCTCGCCGGCGGCGAACCGGTCTCGGCGCTGGTCCAGTGGCTGCGCCTGCCGGAAGCCGAGCGGCGCGCCGGCGATGGCCTCGACGCCAGCCTGGTCGCGCTGCTGGAGGGCGGCAAGGTCGGACGCGGCAAGCGCAGCGAGGACACGCTGATTGCGGCACCGCTGGCGGCCGCGCTCGGACTGGAACGCGTGTATGCGATGGACGGCCATACCGGCTACGGCCCCGAGCCGGATCGGAAAGCCTATGGCGCAGCCATCGAAAAGGCATGGAACAATCCGGCCACCGCGAAACGCAAGGAAGCGGACGACCGGCTCGATGCGGGCATTGGCAGCGTCGACGGCGTGCTGGCGCTGTACCGCACGCTCAACGACCGCGCCCAGGCGAAGCTGATCTACGACAGCGACTTCGGCGCCGCGCTCGAGGAAGGCTCAGCGCAGCAGTTCGGCCGCGGCTACGTGACGTATTGGGAAACGCGCAACCTGCGCATGGCGTCCAACATCCGCGAAGCGGTCGGCGACACGCCGGGGAACCGGATGCTGGTGATCGTCGGCGCCAGCCACAAATGGTATCTGCAGGCCTACCTGGACCAGATGCACGATGTGCGCATCGTGCCGACGGATGCGCTGCTGCGCTAGCGCTTGAGGCCGGACAGCGACTGCAGCAGGCTGGCGCGCGCGGCCGTCCAGCCGCTGCCGGCGAGCTGCGGCGCGCATTCGGCGCAGGGTTCGAAGGGATTGCAATCGTGCGCCAGCTCGACATACAGCGAGCCGGTCACCAGCTTGGCGGCGTAGGCGTCGACCCGGCCGCCGCCCGGCTTGCCGGACCCGCCGGCGGCTGGCGCCTCGCCTTCCTTCGGCATCCACTTGGCAAAGGCGTCGGGCGCGACGCCGTTCGGCACGTACCAGCGCTTCTTGCCGGGGTTCCAGCGTGCGCCGAGCGCGCGGGCTTCGT
>JAKOOD010000612.1 GCA_022701635.1 Burkholderiaceae bacterium
GAGAATGTGCACGGTGACTTTTTTCTTGGTCAGCGAGGGGCCGGTCAGCTTGACCAGCTTGCGCTTGAAGGTATTACCGGCCAGCAGCAGGAAGAACACCAGGAAGATCACCATGGTTGCCTGCGAAAGGAAGCTGGCGAGGCCGACAGACCCGGCCAGCAGCCAGTCCATGATGCGGAAGTTGCTCGAGCCCGCACTGGCCGCCTGCTGGGCGGCCGCTGCCACCGCGCGCCGCTGCTGCGCCGCACGGCGCGCATCGGCGCCGGAGCTCGACGCCGCCTGCTCGATCTCAGCCGCCGCGGCCTGCATTTGCTGGATGGTCGACGGGGTGCCGTCCGAGGCTTGGGTGATCAGCTTGGTCACCTTGTGCGTCAGGGCCGGCAGTTCGTCGACGATATTGAATATTTCGCCCTGCACGCGCTGCACGGTGAGCGCCAGGCCGGCCAGGATCAGGCCGGTGACCAGGGTGGCGCCGATGGCGCGCTTGATGTGCCAGCGCTCGAGCCAGCGCACGACCGGACTGAGCGTGTAAGCGATGAAAATGCCGAGCAACAGCGGCACGAAGAAATTCTTGGCCCATTGCAGGGCGTAGACGAAGGCGACCGTGGCGATGATGCCGAGCGACAGCCCGCGTGCATTGACGTGCATCGGCAGGCGCAGCCCGCCATGCTGGGCGCCCAGCGCCTCGCCGGTGGGCGCACCCGCCGGCGACAACAGGCCGGCGGCACGTGCAGCCGCCTCCGGCTCGGACTCCGCAGCGGTCGTCGCCGGGTCCGCCGGCTCGGTTACCCCGGAAGATGCCGGGCCTGGTTTGGCGAGCTGCATATGTCCTGCCTGATAAAAATGCCGGATCGACCGGCATTGTAGACTGCTTACTTGACGCGGATGTCGTTCTTGACCGAGTTCACGCCCTTGACGCCACGTGCGACTTCAGCGGCTTTCTGTGCATCTTGCGCCTGAGCCACGAAGCCCGACAGCTGGACGTCGCCCTTGTAGGTCTCGACATTGATCTCGGTTGCCTTCAGGCTCGGCTCGTTGAAGATCGCAGCCTTGACTTTACCGGTGACGACGGAGTCGTCGACGTATTCGCCGGTCGATTCGCGGGTGCCGGTCGACGAGCAGCCGACGATGGTGAAGGCAACGGTAGCGGTGAAGATGGCGGTGGCGACGCGTTTGGAAATGTTCATGGTGGACTCCTTGTTGTTGATGATGTGTTGCTGGTTGAGCTCTGGTGAGCGGGTGGCGGAGCGATCCGCCCTTCGTTGAAACGATTCCTCGTTACCTGTTGAATGCCGTCCGGGCTGCCGAGACGCACTGGTCCTTGGCGGCACCGGCGAAGGCATCGCATTTCTCCATCTCGACGCGGTAGGCCGCGCTCAGCTTGTCCGCGCGCGCATCGTTGCGCGCCTCGATGGTCTTCTGGTCGGCGCGAGCGTCGGCTTCGGCCGCGACCAGCGTGGCCTTGGCCTGCGCCTTGCAGACATCCTTGTCGTTGCCGGTCATGCCGGCACAGCGTGCCTGGTCGCGCTGGTAATTGGCCGAGGCGATGCGCACGCGGGCCCGGGTAAAGGCCTTCAGCGTGTCTTCATAGCGGGCGCGCGCGGATTCCTCGGCCTGGACGCGCTGGGCCTTGGCCTCGGCGACGCAGATGTCCTTGGGGTTGCCGGTGATGCCATCGCAGCGGGCACGCGCATTCTTGTAGGCGGCGCCGGCGCCATCGCGTGCCTGCTGGTAGGCCAGCTTGGCTTCGGGCGTGGCCGCACGCGCATGCCCGGCCGCCCACAACAGGGCGGCGGCCAGCAGCAAGATCATATGGGGTGTTCGCATCACGACTCCTTTTTTCGTTCTTTTCAGTCCTTGATGACGTTTTACTCTGCCATAAGGAAGCTTTCTGTTCGGTGCCGTACACACACGCCTGAATCCCAGCAGAAGTTGATAAAAGTCTATAGCCCTAGCGTATAAAGACACGGTTAGCCATCGCACAGACCCTGGCGCGAGGAATGCTTAACCTGAACTGACATTTTTGCCAGGAGAACAAGTCATGAAAGCACCTCATACCTTGGTCGCACTCGTCGCGGCCAGCGCGATCCTCGGCGGCTGCGCCAGCAGTAATCCGCAACCCTATTACGGCAGCAACGACGGCTACCGTCACGGCTACGACAACACCGCCTCGGCAGGCTACGGCACGATCGAATCGATCCAGGTGAGCAGCGGCGACGGCCGCACCGGAGGCGGCGGCGCCCTCCTCGGCGGCGTGGTTGGTGCGTTGGCGGGCAACCAGGTCGGCAGCGGCGGCGGCCGTACCGCAGCCACCGTGGCCGGCGGCGTGGCCGGGGCCGTGATCGGCAACCGCGTGGAAGCCAACCGCAATGCCGAAGGCCAGCAGATGTATCTGGTCAGGGTCCGCCTGGACAATGGGGAGTATCGCAACGTGACCCAGGACAGCGTCTATGACCTGCGCGAAGGCAACCGCGTGCGCATCGTCGACGGCCGCGTCTATCGCTACTGAGTCGCTACCCAGTCGCTACCAAGCCGCTAACGAAGCGCAACACGATCCGCCGGCGCCAGCGCCGGCTTTTTCATGAGCAAACCGAAATGTGAAGGAGGCACGATGCGCACATCGATCCCGACCTTGGGCGGCCTGGCACTGGCCTGCGCTTTCGCGCTGAGCGGCGCCGCCCACGCGCAAAACGACACCGGCAAGGCGGAAGGCGCAGACCCTCAAGCAGGGTTGAAAACATTACAGAAGGAAATCGGCGCGGCCAACGACGAAGCGAAGCGCGCCTGCGCCAGGAGACCGGCGAGCGAGCGCGATGCCTGCCTGCGGAAAGCGCGCCAGACCTGGCAGGACGACATGAAGGCGGCACCGGCACAGTTGCAGGCCGCCGGCGGCATGGGCAGCGTGACGACGACCAGAACCACCACGGTCGGCGATAACAGCACCACCAGCGTGACGACCACGCCGGCCACGGCCGAGCCCGGCGTGCGGTAAGCGCTCGCGCCCGCAAACGGCGGACAAAAAGACGGCGCCCAATCGGAGATTGCGGCGCCGCTCAAGCCCCACCATATTCATTGCGGCATGGCGCCGCACATTCTCGTGCGTGTGATGCCTTACCATAAACTGCGGCGCCGGACCGACGCATCGGCCCGGCGGCTGCGCGCAGCCTGCAGCGGAAAACAACTGCAACGTGCGCGCTACAGGATCAGCATACCTCAGTATGACACTTGCTGCGCGCGTTTGCGCTGCAAATACCATCCGATCGCGCCAACCAGCACGCCCGCACCGAGTGCCTGCTTGCCGAGCTTGCGCTTGCGGATGAAGCTGATCGCGGTCAGCGCGTACGGCGCCAGCACCGACACGCTGGTGCCGGTCGGCTTCAGCAGCGCATCCGCGCGGGTACGCAGCACCCAGGTCGCGTGGTCGAGCACCGAGTGGAACATTACTTCCGGACGGGCCGAATGCGTGATCTGGGCACGCGCGTGGGCCACGCCCGCGCGGTAGAACTCGCCGTCGCGCAGCAGCGCGCGCTTGCGCTCTTCGGGAGAACCGTTGTGGCCGGGGCTGACGTGGTAGTCTTTTGCTTGCATGGGAACACTCTCCTTTTACATCAGCGCTTTACAGCAACATATCGCGGTCGTTCCGCAGTTCCTTCATGGTTTCCGGGAAAGTCAGCTTGCCCTGTTTCAGCATCGAGATCCCCTTCATGACCAGCACGGCGGTCAGGACGACGAACACGATGAACATGACCAGCAGGATCTTCCAGCCCATTTCGTCCCAGGCCAGCGCCACGATCGTCGCAGTGCCGTAGGCCAGCGCGAACCAGGTCGCCATGACCGCCACCGCGAAGATGGCGACCAGTTCGATCAGGTGATTGCGCACCTCGGCCATTTCGAGCGCGGCCAGTTCCGCGCGCGAGACCAACAGCCCGACCACGTTCTTGGCCAGCGCGGTGATGCCACCCAGCAGGCCGGGGCTGTGCACGACGTTTTCTTTGTTATCCATGGCTGCTGCCCCCGTCCGCTATTATTTACGTCCTAATGCAACACCGACCAGCAGGCCAACACCGGCCGCCACGGCGACGGTACGCCACGGGTTATCCTTGACATAGACATCGGCGGTCTTCGCCAGTTCCTTGCTCTTGACGACGGCTTGATCCTGGTACTTGCCGGCCTTGCCCAGCGCGGAATCCAGCAGCGCCATGCCGCGCTCGCGCAGGTCGTCGGCCTTGGTGCCGGTCAGGGCGGCGGCGGCGGTCAGGAGCGACTGCGCGTCCTTGACCAGGGCTTTCACGTCGGTGTTGGCATCGTCCAGCTTGCCGTTGATGGCAGCTTCGTTGGCAGTGGCGCGGATATTGTTCAGCATGTTCTACTCCTGTTGTTGTTGGTGGGTGGTTTGTAATCGAATCTGGTTCAGGCCAGCAGGTCGCTCATATCGTCCGCGTGCTCTTCTTCGGTGGCAAGGATTTCCGTCAGCATCAGCTTGGTGGTCGGGTCCTTGTCGCCGATCGCCTGGATCATCTGGCGATACGATTCGATGGCGACGCGCTCGGCGATCAGGTCGGCGCGGACCATTGCCTGCACGTCGTCGGAATCGTCATACTCGGCGTGGCTGCGCTGGGTCAGCGTGGCCGGGTTGAAGTTCGGCGAACCGTTCAGCTGGACGATGCGCTCGGCGATACGGTCGGCATGGTCCTGCTCCTGCTGGGCGTGCTCGAGGAACTCGGCCTTGATGTGGCCGGTGTTCGGGCCGCTGACGGTGAAGTAGTGGCGCTTGTAGCGGAGCACGCACAGCAGTTCGGTGGCAAGCGCGGCGTTCAGCATCGAGACCACGGCCTCGCGGTCGGCGGCGTAGCCGTCGGTCACGGCGCCGTCTTCGAGGTTGGCGGCGGCGCGGCGGATTTCGGCCACGTCGAAGCCGTGGGCGGGATTGGAATTCGTTTCGTTCATGATGGCTCTTCCTTATTTCTTTTGCTTGGGTTAAAACGGTTCGGCGCGCGGTTCAGCGCACAATTCAGCGCGCAGTTCAGCGTTGCGCTGCGCGCGGCGGAATCGCCGCGCCTTGGTTGGACAGCACGATTTCCACGCGGCGGTTGAGCTGGCGGTTGCCCGCCGTGTCGTTGGCGGCGACCGGGTAGGCCTCGCCGTAGCCGCGCGTGGCCACGCGTTCGCGCGGCACGCCCAGGCCGGTCAGGGCCTGCGCCACGGACGCCGCGCGGCGCTCGGACAGGTCCTTGTTGTGGGCCGAGCCGCCGGTGCTGTCGGTGAATCCTTCGACCAGGACCGTGCGGTCCGGGTTCTGCGCCATGACCTCGGCCAATTTGCGCACCGTGGCGACGCCGTTCGCATTCAGTTCGGCTCGGTCGGTGCCGAACAGCACGTCGCCGATGGTCACGACCATGCCGCGCTCGGTCTTCTGGGCATGCAGCTCGACCAGGATGGCTTCCAGGCGGGCCGAACGCTCGGCCAGCTGGGCGGCCTGCTGCTGCGCCGCCTGGGCCTGGGCCTGGGCATCGGCGGCCTGGGCCTGGGCGGTAGCAAGCTGGGCCTGGGCAGTGGCGGCGTCGCGCTTGGCACGCTCGGCCTCGGCGGTGCGGGCTTCCAGCTGCACGCGGTCGCGTTCGCGGCTGGCGTTGGCGATCTCGGCTTCGGCGGTCTTGGCCTTCGCCATTTCCTGGGCGGTGGCGATGCGCTGCTTGGCCACGTAGGCCAGGCGGTCGATGGTGTCCAGGCTCTCGCGCTTGGCGGCGGCCTGGTTGGCGCGGTCGAGCGCTTCGGTGGCCTGGCGGAATTCGTTCGGCGCGTTGCTCGACACCTGCGGGTTGTTGTTGGCGGCGACGAAGTCGGCGCGCGCGTCGTCCAGCGTCGGCGTGGTGGTCGGCACGGTGCTGCAGGCCGACAGCGCGAGGGCGCCGGCCAGCACGAGCGACGACATTTTCAGTTTGAATGCGAACGTTTGCGCTTTCATGGTGAGTCCTTTCTGCGGTTCTTGTTATTCGAAAAAGTGCTTCCGCTTACTGCTGGCCAGGGGTCT
>JAKOOD010000627.1 GCA_022701635.1 Burkholderiaceae bacterium
AACTGCCGCGCCCGATGCTGCATTCGAAGGATTTCAATTTCAGCTTCTCGGGCCTGAAGACGGCCGTGCTGACCGTGGTGAAGAACCGCGAGGGCGGCATGGCGAATATCTGCGAACAGGACAAGGCCAACATCGCGCGCGGCTTCGTCGATGCCATCGTCGACGTGCTCACCGCGAAGTGCGTGTCGGCGCTCAAGCACACCGGCCTGAAGCGGCTGGTGATCGCCGGCGGCGTCGGCGCCAACCGCCAGCTGCGCGCCTCGCTGGATGCCGCGGCCGCCAAGAAAAAGTTCAAGGTGTATTACCCGGAGCTGGAATTCTGCACCGACAATGGCGCGATGATCGCGTTTGCCGGGGCGCTGCGCCTGCAGCTGAATCCGGACGCGGCCCAGCGCGACTACGGCTTCAACGTGCGTCCGCGCTGGCCGCTGGACGAGATCGACGCTGCCTGACACCGTCCCGGCCGCGGCTTGGCGGGATTGAACTTGCCAGCCTGATATCGATCCTACCGTGTGACCGCCGATAGCCAAAGGATGGCAATATCGGGCCGTTGAGTTTTACGGAGGTGCTGCATGCGCGTAGTAAGCTGGAATATTCACTGGGGCTGTGGAAAGGACGGGCGCATCCGGATCCACGCTGTGATCGATGTTCTACGCAAGCTGAATCCCGACGTCATCTGTCTGCAGGAAGTGGCAGGCAATCACCCCGAACTCGAAGGCAGTGCAAGCGCCAGCCAGTTCAAGCAACTGGCCGGTGCTTTCGGCGGCTATCACATGATCGAGCAGGCACCGAGCGAGATCTACAAGAACAACCTGCCGCGCCAGTTCGGCAATATCCTGCTGTCCAAGTACCGCATCACCCAGGCCCAGCGCCACATGCTGCCATGGCCGGCCGATCCCGCGCATCCGTCCGGCATGCCGCGCGGGATGATCGAAACCGTGCTGGAAGCGCCCGGCGGCAAGCTGCGCGTGCTGACCACCCACCTCGAATATTATTCCCCGCTGCAGCGCCGCGCCCAGGTGCGCCGCATCCGCGAACTGCACCGCGAGGCCTGCGCCCGCGCCCATATTTACCAGTCCGAGCCCGATCTCGACCCGCCCTTTCAGCTGGGCTTTCGTCCGGGCAGCGCGATCTTTTGCGGCGACTTCAATTTTGCGCCGGATGCCGAGGATTACCAGGAACTGGTGGCACCAGTGGAACCGGATACGCTGCGCCTGCTGGATGCCTGGCGCATCCGCCACGGCGACATGGCGCGCGCCCCGACCGCCGGGCTCCACGGTTTCCCGTGGCCGGAGCAGCCGGCATGCTACGACTATTTCTTCGTCACCGACGACCTGGCGGCGCGCGTGAACGAAGTGAACGTGCAGTCCGAGACGGCGGTCTCGGACCATCAGCCGATTGTGCTGGACCTGGTTTAAGCCATCGCTTCTTCGCGGGCGATCTTCCTCAAGGCCTGCTCGAACACTTCAGGCGGCTGTCCACCCGAGATCAGGTGACGCTGGTTGATGACGATCGCCGGCACCGAGCGGATACCGGCACGCTGCCAGTAGTATTCGGCCTGGCGCACCTCGTCGGCATAGGTAGTCGATTCCAGCACCTGGCGCGCCGCGTCCTGGTCGAGACCGACCTCGCCCGCCACCCGCAGCAGCACCTCGTGCGCGCCCGGGTTTTCGCCCTTCGTGAAATACGCTTCGAACAGCTTTTCCTTGAGCGCCTTCTGGCCGCCCGGCTGGGTTGCGGCCCAGTGCAGCAGGCGGTGCGCGTCGAAGCTGTTATAGATGCGGCCGCGCGCGCCCATGTCGAAGGTAAAACCGAGGTCGGCACCGCGCTGGCGGATCATCTCGCGCGACTTGTCCTGCTGCTCCTGGCTGGACCCGTATTTTTCCGCAATGTGTTCGAAGATGTCCTGGCCGTCCGGCCCCATGCCCGGGTTCAGTTCGAAGGGCTGGAAATGCATGTCGACCTCGATTTCATCCTGCAGGTTCGCCAGCGCTTTCTCCAGCGATTTGAGGCCGATCACACACCACGGGCACGACACGTCCGATACAAAATCGATTCTCATCTGCTGACTCACGACTCACCACCTTCCACTTATTGCATGTACGATTGCCTATCTTGACACATTGTCGGAAAGGCGTCTGCGCGCCTACTTAAATACCGAAAATGCGTACTTGAGGGCACAATCCCCTGGCAAAATCCGAGCGGAATCTGAGCAATTCGAGGCCAGATGTGTTTCGGGGCCAGAGCCCACCAAAGTGCTCTGACCCCGAATTATTCCGGTTTTGGGCTAGTTCTTTTTTGCGGCGGCGGATTTGCTGCCGATGCGCGATTCCTTGCCGGCGATCAGGTTGGCGATGTTGCCGCTGTGGCGCCACAGCAGCAATGCGCTCATGACGATCACGGCGAACAGTTTTTCGTCGGCGCCGAACAGTAGGCCGTAGTAGAACGGGGAGAACACCGCCGCCACCAGCGCCGCCAGCGAGGAGTAGCGGAAGGCGTAGGCCACCACCAGCCAGGTCACCAGGGTCGCCAGGCCGAGCCAGGGGTTCAGGCCGAGCAGCACGCCGAGCGCGGTGGCCACGCCCTGGCCGCCGACAAAGCGGAAGAACACCGGCCACAGGTGGCCCAGGAACACCGCAATGGCGACCAGCGCCACGGTGCCGTCGCCGACATCGAATTGTTCGCTGAAGTGAATCGCCAGCCACACCGCCAGCCAACCCTTGGCGCAGTCGCCGATCAGTGTCGCGATCGCGGCCTTCTTGCTGCCGCTGCGCAGCACGTTGGTGGCGCCCGGGTTCTTCGAGCCGTAGGTACGCGGGTCGGACAGGCCGAAGGCGCGGCTCGCCACGACGGCGAAGGAAATCGAGCCGATCAGGTAGGCTGCGATGGTGAAGATGATTGTATACATGTGCCTCTTTCTTTATCCCCAAGCCGGCGCTACGGGCAAGGCCGGCGCGTGACTATACACCATGGCTTATGCCCGGCGGCAAGCCTTTACTCCGCCAGCGCACAATGCACAGTCCGCGCCTTCAGCACCTCGACCAGCACCTGCGGCGCGATCCCGACCAGGAAGCCGCGCCGCCCCCCATTGATGTAGATCTTGTCGAGCTCGAGAATCGATGCCTCGACGTACACCGGCATCGCCTTGCGGATGCCGAACGGCGAGGTGCCGCCCACCAGGTAGCCGGAATGGCGCTGCGCCACCTCGGGCTTGCACGGCTCGACCGACTTGCACGGGATCGCGCGCGCCAGGTTCTTGGTCGATACCTTGCAGTCGCCATGCATCAGCACGATCAGCGGGCGCGCCGCCTCGTCCTGCATCACCAGGGTCTTGACGACGTCGTGTTCGGGCACGCCGAGCGCGCGCGAGGAGACCGCCGTACCGCCGTGTTCTTCATATTCGTAGGGGTGCTCGGAAAAGGCCACGCCCTGCTTGCGCAGGAACTGGGTGGCGGGCGTTTCGGAGATGTGCTCTTTCTTGGCCATGCGTGTTACGCTAAAAGCAAACGGAGGAGTTTCTCATTATGCGGCAAGAAATTCGCTTTGCCACCTTTAATGTCTATAACCTGGCCCCGGCGGGCGCCCGGCTCTACGACAACCTGGCGCCCTACACGTCCGAGGAGGCGGAAGCGAAGATCGACTGGACCGCGCGCCAGCTCGACACGCTGAATGCCGACGTGATCGGCTTCCAGGAGGTGTTTTCGCAGGCGACGCTGGCCGAGGTACTGTCGCGCACGCGGCGCTACCGCGAGGCACTGCATATCGGCTTCGATCCCGATCCCGGCGCCGACAAGCTGACGCCGAGCGTGGCCCTGGTGTCACGCCTGCCGCTGGCGGCGGCGCCGGAACCGCTGCCCTATTTTCCTCCCGGGATCGCGATGCCGCCCGGCAGCCGCGACCCGGAACGCTTCACCCGCCCGCCGCTGCACGCGCAGATCGCGCTAGCGCCCGGGCTGGTGGCCGACGTGCTGGTGGTGCACCTGAAGTCGCGCCGCCCCGATTACCGCACCGGCGACACCGGCGACGATCCACAGCTGTTCGCGCTGGCCTCGCTGCGCTCGCTGATCCGGCGCGGCACCGAGGCGGCGGCGCTGCGCGTGATCCTGTCGCGCCTCGGCCGCGAACACCACCGGCCGCGCATCGTGCTGGGCGACTTCAACGACGTCGCCGACGCCGTCACCACCGGCATCGTGCTCGGCATCGGCGGTCCGGCCGGCGACCGCCTGTACGACGCCTGCGGCATGCAGCGGCGCCAGGACCGCCTGCGCCACGTCGGCTTTTCGAACCTGCACGAGGGGCAGTACACGACCATCGACCATATCCTGGTGTCGAGCGAGTTCAATCCCGAGCTGCCGGGGGCGCTGGGCGAGATCGCCGACGTGGTGTACCTGAACGACCACCTTGACCTGGACCTGCCGGAAGCCTCGGACCACGGGCAGGTGCTGGCCAGGCTGCGCCTGTTCGAGCGCGGCGAGGGGGCACCCGAAGGCGACGGCTGACCCGGCGACGCCCACGCTGCCTTTTTCACCATTCAGCGGTCCTTTTTCACCGCTCGTCGCATTCCGATAGCCGTTCGTCATCGCCTTCCCTACCATGCCTTCATGCGCATGGAGCTCCATCCCCTCCGACGGAACACGTGCGCTCCCCTTCCAACGCGCTCAACAAGAACGAGGCCATGAAGATCGAGACGCTCCCCCTGTCGCCGGCCGAGCCGGCCGCAAGCACCGTGCCCCATCAACGCCGCCGGGCCGCCATCGGCCTGGCCGCCGTGCTCCTTGCCGGCGCCGCCGGTGGCTACGCCTGGACCCAGCGCGCGGCCGCGCCCGCCCAGCCCGCACCCGCCGCCGCCAAGGCGGACAAGGCGTCCGTGCACGAACTGTCGAAGCGCGACATCGCCGTGGTCGAGGCGCGTCCGCTGGCGGTGACCCTGCCCCTGTCCGGGTCCCTGACCCCGCTGGCCCAGGCGACCGTGAAGTCGAAGGTCTCGGGCGTGGTGCTGGCCACCACCGTGCAGGAAGGGATGCGGGTCGCGGCCGGCCAGGTGATCGCCCGCCTCGACGACGCCGAGGCCCGCGCCCGCGTGGCCCAGCAGCAGGCGCTGGTGGCCGACGCCAATGCGCGCCTGGCGCTGGCCAAGAAGAACCAGGCCAACAGCGCGGCCCTGCTGCAGCAGAAGTACATTGCCCAGAGCGCCTACGACACCAGTTCGAACGCGGTCGACCTGGCCCAGGCCGCGGTCGATGCCGCCCGTGCCCAGCTCGAATTGACGCGCATCGCGCTGCTTGACACCGTGATCCGCGCGCCGCTGTCGGGCGTGGTCAGCAAGCGCCACGTGCAGGCCGGCGAAAAGCTGGCGCCGGACAGCCCGGTGTTTTCGATCGTCGACCTGCGGCAGCTGACCCTGGACGCCCAGGTCCCGGCCTCCGACATCCCGCGCATCAAGGTGGGCCAGGAAGTGCAGTTCCGCGTCGACGGCTTTGGCGAGCGCAACTTCGCCGGCAAGGTGGTACGCATCAACCCGTCCACCGAAGCCGGCTCGCGCGCCATGCTGGTGTATATCGGCGTCGACAACCCGGATGGCCTGCTGCGCGCCGGCATGTTCGCCAAAGGCGCGGTGACGACCGAGAAATCGGCAGCGCACGCGCTGCTGCCCTTGAGCGCCGTGCGTACCGAGAAAGGCGAGGACGTGGTGTACCGCATCGACGGCGGCAAGGTCGTGGCGCAGCCGGTGAAACTCGGCCTGCGCAACCAGGACGAAGGCCTGGTCGAAGCGCTCGACGGCATCCAGGCCGGCGCCACCGTGCTGGCGCTGCCGCTGGACGGCGTCAAGCCGGGCCACCGCGTCAAGCTGCCGGCCGTTGCCGCTCCCGTGAAAGGCTGACCCCATGTGGATGACCCGCGTCAGCATCAAGCACCCGGTGTTCGCGACCATGGTGATGGTCGGCCTGATGGTGCTCGGCCTGTTTTCCTACCGCGGCCTGGGCGTGGAAAACATGCCCAACGTCGAGATCCCGGCCGTCTTCATCGAGACCGAGTACCCGGGCGCCTCGCCCGAGCAGGTCGAGAACGACGTCACCCGCCCGATCGAGGAAGCGGCGAATACCGTCGGCGGCATCAAGGCGATCCGCAGCTCGTCCTTCGAGGGCCGGTCCGGGGTCGGCGTCGAATTCCAGCTGACCGTCAACATGGACCGCGCCGTCCAGGAACTGCGCGACCGCATCAGCACCGTGCGTGGCGGCTTCCCGCGCGAGGTGAAGGAACCGACCGTGTTTCGCCAGGAAGGCGACAATGCGCAGCCGATCATGCAGCTGTCGCTCACGTCCCACGAACGCAGCCTGCGCGACCTGACCATGCTGACCGACCAGGTCATCGTCAAGCGCCTGCAGGCGGTGGCCGGCGTCGGCCAGGTGCGCGTCAACGGCAAGCAGAACCGCCAGGTCCTGGTCGACATCCGTCCGGACCAGCTGCGCAGCCTGAACGTCGGCATCGATGAAGTCATGGCCGCGATCAGCGCCACCAACGCCAACCTGCCGGCCG
>JAKOOD010000629.1 GCA_022701635.1 Burkholderiaceae bacterium
CCTGAACCCGCTCGGCGAGAGCATCCTGGCCGCCGTCCGGCGCCATGGCGTGCGGGATGCGGTGTTCAACCTGATGGTGATGGATTACGGCCCGGCCGCGCCGCAGGTGTGCGTGGTGGTGGACGGCACATGCGACATGGGCCGCTCGGCGCTGCAGGCGGCGCGCAACGTGCACGCCAAGTACGGCATTCCCTACGAGCGCATCGCGCTGACCGCAATGATCGGCATGAACGACGTGGTGTCGAACGTGTTTTCGGTTGCCGATGCGCGCACCATGGTGGAGGGCGCGCGCGCGCTGAAGCTGGCCGGGGTGCATTACTGGTCGCTGGGGCGCGACAAGCCGTGCGCCAAGCCCATGACCGCGGCCAGCGATGCCTGCAGCGGCGTCGATGCGGCGGCGGGGGCGTTCGATGCGGTGTTGTCGCAGGACCGCTAGACCAGCAGCATAAAAACGTCGTCCCCGCGGAGGCGGGGATCCATGCTGAACAACCGGGTTCCGTACTCCGTAAACAACCGGTTACTTTGGCGTAGCGGGTTCGGGTGCTTCAGCATGGGTTCCCGCCTTCGCGGGAACGACGGGTGATCATCAAGCTTAGGCACCGGCCTGCGTGGGAACCGCGGCCGACACCCGCGGCGCCTGCATCGGAATCAGCTGCGACAGCACGGCCACCGGCAGCGCCGCCACCATCACCCACAGGAAGAAATGCTGGTAGCCCAGCGCCAGCTGGATATCGCCGCTGACGTACTTGAACAGCGAGAAGCCGAGCTGCATGATGCCGGTCGCGAAGGCGTAGTGCGCGGTCTGGTACTTGCCCGGCGCCACCACCTGCATCATGTACAGGATCAGGCCGACGAAGCCGAAGCCGTAGCCGAACATCTCGGCCGACAGCGCCGTGCCGATGATGGCCAGGCTGGCCGGCTGCGCCATCGACAGGTAATAGAAGACGGCGTTCGGCAGGTTGACCGCCAGGATCAATGCCAGCATGGCCCGTTTCAGGCCCAGGCGCGCGGTGAAGTAGCCGCCGGCCACGCTGCCGGCGATGAAGGCGACCGTGCCCACGGTGCCGTACACGGCGCCCACTTCCATGGTCGACAGTCCCAGGCCGCCCAGGTTGCGCGCCTCGCGCAGGAACAGCGGGCCGATGGTCTGCACCTGCGCCTCGCCGGCGCGGAACAGGATGATGAACAGGATCGCGACCCAGATCCCGGGCTTCCTGAAGAATTCGACGATCACTTCCCACAGCGTGCCGGCGATCGCCGCGGCGTCGGTACCGACCGCCAGCGTGTTCTTGGCAGGCGGCAGCGCCCAGCTGTTGTACAGGCCGAGGGCGACCATCATCGCCGCCACGATGCAGAACACGACGGTCCAGGCAGGCGCCACGCCCATGGTCTTTTCCAGCCAGCCGCCCAGCAGCAGCAGGCCGCTGGCCGAGATGAAGCGGCCGGCATTGAAGAAGGTGCCGGTCCAGCCGGCGTAGCGCGCCTGCCCGGTGGCGTCGAGGCTGGCGATGTACAGGCCGTCGCAGGCGACGTCGTGGGTGGCCGAACAGATCGCGACCAGGGTCAGCATGGCCACGCAGGCGCCGAACCAGAAAGGCAGCTGCAGCGCCAGCCCGACCAGGCCCAGGCAGACGCCGCCGATCAGCTGGAAGCTGACCACCACCAGCTTCTTGCTGGGCGCCAGTTCGAGGAAGGGGCTCCACAAAGGCTTGAAGATCCAGGCCGACATGATGGCGGCCGTCCAGTGGCCGATGGCGTCGTTGGCCAGGCCCATGCTCTTGAGCATCTGGGCGGCCACGATCGCGACGGCGTAGAAGGGCAGGCCCTGGGCGAAGTACAGGCTCGGCACCCAGCGCAGCGGGCTGTGAGCGGATACGCTCACCGGCGCACCTCGGCCACGTATTCGTAGTAGTCGCTGCGGCAGTACGAATGGGTCAGCTCGACCGCGGCGCCGCTGTCCAGGTAGCTGACGCGGGTGATGTGCAGCATGGCGGCGCCGGGCTCGATGCCGGCCAGGCGCGCCTGTTCGGCGCTGGCGTTGACGGCGCGGATGTGCTGCAGCGCGCGCGACGGGATCGCGCCGCGCTGCTCCAGGTAGCCGTACAGGGAATCGACCACGCCGTGCGGATCGGGCATGTAGACCGTGGGAATGGTGCTGGTCTCGATCGCCATGACGACGTTGTCGGCGGTGCGCAGGCGCTTCAGGCGCGCCACCGGCATGCCGGGCGAGACGCCCAGCGACAGCAGCTCGAGCGGGGTGGCCATGCCGACTTCGCGCTGCAGCCAGCGCGAGCCGGCCGTGAAGCCGCGCTGCTTGAGTTCTTCGGAAAAGCTGGTCAGGCGCGACAGCGGCTGTTCCAGCTTGGGCGTGATGTAGGTGCCGGAACCGCGCCGGCGCGTCAGCATGCCGCGTTCGCACAGCATGTCGATCGCCTTGCGCGCGGTGACGCGCGAGATGGCGAGCATCTCGGACAGCGTGCGTTCGGAGGGCAGCGCCTCGTTGGCGCGCCAATCGCCGCTGATGATGCCGCTGGAGAGCTTGTTGGCGACCTGGATGTAGAGCGGCGTGCCGCTGTTGGCATCGGGCCGGAAATCGGCGAGTTGCGCGAGCACCGTCATATTTGATTGCCTGACTGTTCTATTGATTAGCTGTCAACGACCCGGTCCGCAGACTATAGGTTGGTAAGGTTTCCATGTCAACAGGTATTTAAGTGGTATTGTCCGGCCGGCGTGGCGCCCGGTAGCGGACCGGATTGCCGGCGCCAGGTGGTCTGGTCGGGACCGGCCCGGGCCGAAGTCACATGCGGTCCAGGGGCAGCGCCAGCAGGAAAGTGGTGCGCGCCGGCGTGCTGTCGACCGTGATGCTGCCGCCATGCTGTTCGGCGACGGTGCGCACGTAGGGCAGGCCGATGCCCCATCCCGCAATGCCGCGCTCGCCGTCGCCGCGCGCGCGCCGGAACAGCTGGAAAATGGCTTCGGTCTGGTCCTCGGGAATCGGCGGCCCGGCGTTGCTCACGGCGATGACGGCGGCGCCGTTTTTTGCGAACACGCCGACGTCGATCGGGGTCTCCTTGGTGCTGTACTTGACCGCGTTGTTGAGCAGGTTCTCGACGGCCCGGCGAATCGCCTCGGCATGCCATTGCCCGCAGAGCGGCGCGCCGTCCAGGCGGATGTCGCGGCCGGACG
Source organism: Burkholderiaceae bacterium (assembly GCA_022701635.1). Classification (GTDB taxonomy): domain Bacteria; phylum Pseudomonadota; class Gammaproteobacteria; order Burkholderiales; family Burkholderiaceae_D; genus Telluria; species Telluria phyllosphaerae. The sequence continues at coordinate 3,187 of JAKOOD010000629.1, forward strand.
AGAAGGCGACGCTGGCGACCGCCTCGTTCACCGGCTCCAGCAGCGCCGTGTAGGTCACGTCGAGCGTGGCCGGGCCGGCATTGAACACCATCATGTCGAGCAGGTCGCAGATCATGGTCGCCAGCCGCGCATGCTGGCGCATCGCGATCTGCGCCATCTGCTGGATGCGCACCGCATCGTCGCTCTGGTGGATCAGGGTCACCGCCGCCGTCGCCGCCGCCAGCGGGGTGCGCAGGTCATGCGTCAAGGCGCAGAAGAACTGCTCGCGGATCTGTACCTGGGCCGTCGAAAAGCCGGTCAGGGATTCGCGCAGGGCCACGTCGACCGCATTGTTCAGGCGGCCCACCTCGTCGAGGTCGAGGACGATGCCCATCCGGTCCCAGGTATCGATGATCGCGCCGCGCAGCAACTGGAATTCGTGAGCGATGGAGCCGGCATTGAAGCGCGTCACGCGGGCGCGCTGGCCGCCGTGTTCGGCGGCGATCCTGGCATGATCGAACGGCTCTTCGGCGCCGGTCATGGTCAGCACCAGGTGTTCGTAGAACGCCGGCAAGGTGTTGACCAGGGCCGGCAGCGAGATGCTGCAAGCGTAGGGAATCTGCTCTCGAACCCGGCCTTGCCACGCTGCAAGTACCTCATCTTTCGCGGAAAGCAGTTGGGTGAGCCGAACGGAATGCTGGGCCGACATGTTGGTCTCCAGTCGTACAACCCTCGTCGTCCCTGCATGACGACGCCGCCTGTCAGCACTTGTGTGGGACGTTTGCCGCTATTGTGTTGGTGTGGTTATTTACTCAAGTCATATACTACGCTTCAATAATTCTTAGTCAACTAAGAGATTTCCTAGGTCGATACTAGGAATAATCTTAATTCATCCATATAGAATATTTTTTAAGCAAATATAGAGAGGTATCACATGCATGAAGCGGAAAAGGCCAGCCCGGCCGAACTGGCGTTCCAACTCGGCAAGGTGACGCGGCGCGCCGTCGATCACGCCGGCGGCAAGATCGGCACGTCCGGACTGGCCGCATTCGCCAACGACCTGCTGGAAGCGGGGGAAGGAAAGGTCGGCAGCGAGCTGTTGATGGTGTTCGTCGCAGGTTTCGAGGAAGGCGATCCGCCGGAGCGGCGCGCGCATCCGGAAGATCGCTGACGCGGACGGCGCAGCCGCCTAGGAGACGGCGAGCCGGCCGCCGTCCTGTTCGACGAAGGGGCGGCAGTCGACCGGGATGTCGATCAGGAAGGTGGTGCCGAGTTGCGGCGAGCTGTCCACCGTGACGCTGCCGCCGTGGCTTTCGCCCACGGCTTTCACGAACGGCAGGCCGATGCCCCAGCCGGTCACCGACAGCGGCCCGGCTTCCCGCCGCAGATAGTCGAAGATGCGCTCGTGCTGCTCTTCCGGAATCGGATTGCCCCCGTTGTGCACGCTCAGCATCATGCGCCCGCGGGTCTGGCACGCCAGGATGCCGACGGTACCCTGGTCGCCGTACTTGATCGCATTGTTGATCAGGTTTTCCAGCGCGCGGCGCAGCGAGGCGCGGCACCAGTAGCCGGTGACCGGCTCGCCCGCGACGTCGATGGCGACGCCGCCGGCCGGGATGTACTGCTCGCGCGTCTCCTGCACCAGGTCGAGGATGTCGAAGCGCGTCAGGTGCAGCGGGATCTTGGCCGCGCCCTGGAAGGTCAGGGCATCCAGCAGTTCGGCCATCATGTCTTCGAGCCGGTCGGCGTTCGATTGCACCTTGGCCGCGACCTTGCGCACCAGCGACCAGTCGTCGGTGCGGCCGAGCAGCTGGGCGCCGTTGGCGACCACCGACAGCGGCGTGCGCATGTCGTGCGATAGCGCGGCCGCCACCTTGTGGCGCAGCTCTTCGTGGATGCGCGTGAACACGCGGATCGCCTCGCGCGTCGCGGCGTTGATCGAGGCGTCGATGATCGCCCATTCCGGTTCGCCCAGCGCGACCCGGCCGCGGGCGACGACCGCGATCGACTCGCGCAGGATCTGGTATTCGTGCACGACCTGGTCGGGTCCGAAGGACGTCATGCGCGCGCGTTCGTCGCCGTGGGCGCTGGCAGCGTTGCTGCCACTCGCTCCCTGCTCGCGCGGATGGTCCGGGCTCAGGGCTTCGGCGATGTTGTCGAAAAAGGCGGGCAGGGTATTCGTCAGCACCGGGCGCAGCAGGTGGCGCGCGCCATCGACGCGCGCCCGCACTTCGCGCTCCCAATGGTCCATGACCGCGTCGCGGATGGCGATGAATCGCAGGGCGGTCGGCGACAGGCCGTGCCCGTCGGTATTTTGGTCAGTGGCCAGTGTCATGCTGTCTATCAAAGGAAGCGGTGCCAGGACGGCGTGTTGTCGCGCACCCAGCGCGGTGCAAAGGTGGCGTTAAAGTTGCCAACTTTCATTATATAGCGCCATTCTGTCCTGATGAAATGGAAAACGGCTATTATCTTGGCTCAGCAGTCGAGGACAGTGGCGTGGCCGCCACGCGCCCGCTTCGCCGGACTTTACAATGGCTCACGGCCGCGGCGCCAGACCGCGCCGCAAGGCATCGCGGTCGAGGCTGCCGTCGCGCAGCGCCAGCACGATGCACGCCAGGCCGTGCCCGAGCACGTTGGTCAGCAGCCGGCATTTCATGGTCTTGTCGATCGCGACCAGCAGCGCCACCGAATCGGCCGGCAGCACGTGCAGCAGCGCCGCCGTCGCCGCCAGCGTGGCCAGTGCCGAACCGGCGACGCCGACCGCGCCCTTGGTGCTCAGCAGGCCCACGCCCAGCATCACGGCCAGTTCGTGCCAGCCGAGCGGGACGGCGGAGGCCTCGGCCAGGAACACCAGCGCCATGGCGATATATAAATACGTGCCGGCCAGGTTCAGCGAATACGAGAACGGCAGCACGATGTCGCTGAGCCGGCGTGGGCAGCCGAGCCGCTCCAGCTTGTCGCTGAGCGGCGCCAGCACCGCCAGCGAGGCGCCGGTGACCGCGACCAGCACCAGTTCGTCGCGCAGGAAGGCGATGAACCGCAGCAGCGGCAGGCGGATCAGGTGGGCCACGCCGCCGTAGACCACGAACACGAACAGGACGCTGACCAGGTTGATGGCGACGATGAAGCGCAGCAGCGGCAGCAGGGACGCCAGCCCGGTGCGCGCGGCGGCCGATGCCATGGCGCCGAAGGCGGCCAGCGGCGACAGCCACAGCACGATCCTGACCGCGGCCAGCAGGATCCCGCGGCCGCGGTCGATCGCGCCGAGGAAGGACGTGTGCGCGCGCGTGCCGGCGACCAGGCCGAGCGGCAGGGCCAGCGCCAGCACCACCAGGTTGTTCGGCTGCAGCGGCGGCAGCAGATCCATCCAGTGCGGCAGCGCGTGGCCGGCAGCCGTGCCCGCGCCTGTGCCTGCCCCCGGCTGCGCCAGCGCCGCCCCGCCGGCGGCCGCGGACGCCATGCCGATACCGGGCTCGAGCACCCAGCCGGCCAGCAGTCCGGCCACCATCGACAGCAGCGACATCGCCCCGAAATAGCCGAGCATGGCCAGGCCGATGCGGCCCAGGCCCCGGTTGCGGCCGAGCGCGGCGGACCCGTCGACCAGCATGCAGAAGATGAGCGGGCACATCAGCCATCCGAGCACGCGGATGAAGAGCTCGGTCAGGACGTGCATGTGGGCCGCCGCCGCCGGCGCGGCGAGGCCGAACGCCAGCCCGGCGCCGATCGCCAGCAGCAGCGGCAGGAAGGCGAGCCGGCCCGGCAGCCGCGCGGCCGCGCCCCGGCCTGCGGCCCCGGGCGCGCCGCGCACTACACGCGCCCCAGCCGCATGTTGATCGGCCAGCGCACCGGCCGCTGGCGCCCGGGATCGCCCCAGGCGGCCGCGATGTCGTCGGCAAAGGCGGCCGGCAGGTCGTCGCGGCCGGCTTCGCGCGCGCTGCGCACGGCCGACCAGGTGCCGACGTAGCCGAGAAACTGGGGCAGGGTCCAGGCGCAGCGGATGTCCAGCGCCGGCGGCGCCAGTTCCTCGAAGGGAAAGTCGATCGTCGCATAGCCGGTGTCGACCAGCTTGCGCTGCGCCGGCCAGAAGGGGCCGATCTCGTGGTGGTAGAAATGCTGGAAGCGCGCGTCGAGGTCGGCGTCGAGTTCCAGGACACCGTAGCTGACCAGCGCCAGCACCGCGGCGGGCCGCGCGATCCTGCGCACTTCGCGATAAAAGGCCGGCAGGTCGAACCAGTGCGCCGCCTGGGCCGCCGTCACCAGGCTGGCGCAGCCGTCGTCCACCGGCATGCGCTCGGCCGCGGCGCGGCGGTAGGCGATGCGTTCATGGGTGCCGGCGTTGGTGATCTGGTCGGCGCTCGGATCGATGCCGATGACGCGCTCGAAGCAGGGAGCGAGCAGCTGGGTCAGTTGCCCGTTGCCGCAGCCGGCGTCGACGGCAAGCGCGCGGTCCGGCGCCGCCGCGGCCAGGAAGGCGGCGAGTGCGGGCGGGTACTCGGGCCGGAAGCGGGCGTAGGCCTCGCCTCCCTGGTCGAACCAGTTGCGTGACGGCGGCGTGGGTGTCGGCATGCGTATGTTCCTCGTGCGTGGGTGTGCGCCGCCATCATACCCGACCGCTTCAGCCAGCGACCACCCGCTCCTTGACGACGCCGCGGTAGACCAGGAAGGTGGCCAGCAGGCTGATCGCGCCGGCACCGGCCATCCACAGGCCGGGCGCCGCCTTGTCGCCGGTGGTCTCGATCAGCCAGGTCGACAGCAGCGGCGTCATGCCGCCGAACAGGGCGGTGGCCAGGCTGTAGGCCAGCGAGAAGCCGGTGGTGCGGATTTGCACCGGAATGATTTCGGTCAGGGCGACGATGGTGGCGCCGTTGTAGCTGCCGTACAGGAAGGACAGCCACAGCTCGACCATGACCATGTTGCCGAAGCTCGGATGGGCGATCAGCCAGGACAGCGCCGGGTAGGCGGTGACCACGGTGAGCGCGGCGCACACCGCCATCACCGGCCAGCGGCCGATGCGGTCGGACAGCGCGCCCATCACCGGCAGCCAGATGAAGTTCGACACGCCGACGCACAGCGTCACCAGCAGGCTTTCCTCGGTGGAGAGCTTGAGCACGCTCTTGCCGAAGGTCGGGGTGTACACGGTGATCAGGTAGAAGGCGACCGTGGTCAGCACCACCAGCATGGTGCCGGCGGTGACCAGCGGCCAGTTGGCGGCCATGGTGCGCATCATCTGGCGGAAGGTGGGACGGGTCTTCTGCGCCAGGTAGGCTTCGGTTTCCTGCAGCGACTTGCGGATGTAGAACACCACCGGGATGATCGAGCAGCCGATGAAGAAGGGAATGCGCCAGCCCCAGTCGGCGATGAACTCCTTGGACAGGCCCTGGTTCAGCGCGTAGCCCAGCGCCGCCGAGCAGATCACGGCGAGCTGCTGGCTGGCCGACTGCCAGCTCACATAGAAGCCCTTGTTGCCGGGCGTGGCCATCTCGGACAGGTAGACCGACACGCCACCCAGTTCGACGCCGGCCGAAAAGCCCTGCAGCAGGCGGCCGATCAGCACCAGCAGCGGCGCCATCAGGCCGATGCTGGCATAGCCCGGCACGAAGGCGATCAGCGCGGTGCCGGACGCCATGATCGCCAGCGTCAGCACCAGGCCCTTGCGGCGGCCGATGCGGTCGATGTAGCTGCCCAGGAAGATCGCGCCCAGGGGACGCATGAAGAAGCCGGCGCCGAAGGTCGCGAAGGTCATCATCAAGCCCGCGTACTCGCTGGTGGCCGGGAAGAACGCCGCGGCGATGTGGCTGGCGTAGAACCCGAACAGGAAGAAGTCGTACATCTCGATGAAGTTGCCGCTGGTGACGCGGATGACGGTCGAGAGCTTCGAGTGGGAACGCGCCGGCTCGGCCGCCTTCGAAGGCGGCGCGGCGGATGCTGAAAGTTCTGCCTTGGCGGAGGAGTGGATGGACATGATGACCTCGTGGTGGTGATGTTTAGCGGGCCGCGGTCGGCGGTGTGTTGACGGGTTCGAGTCCGGTCGCCTCGACGGCGGCGGCGTTGGCCGGCGCGGCCAGGAAACGCAGCAGGGCACGCGCGGCGTCGGGGTGCTGGCTGCCGCGTACCACGGCCGCGGAGAATTCGGTCTTGAGTTGCACTTCCTGCGGGATCAGGCCGACGATGTCGATGCCTTTCACCGGCTGCAGCTCGCTGCGCTGCTGGCAGCCGAAATCGGCGTCGCCGTGGGCGATGATCTCGCCGACCGGGGTCGCCGGGATCTGGGCCGCCTTGCCTTCCATCTGGCTGCGGATGCCGAGCTTGTCGAGCAGCGTGCGCCTGATGTATTCGCCGCTGGCGCTGTCGGAATACGCCACGTGCTGCGCCTGCAGGAAGGCGGCGCGCAGGCCGTCGACGGTATGGATGTCGGGCTTGGCGGCGCCGTGGCGCACCGCGCAGGCGATCGGCGAATTGGCAAGGACGACCTTGCTGCCCGGTTCCAGGCGGCCCTCGCGCATCAGCTTGTCGAGGGCTTCGCCGACCATGATGACGACGTCGATCGGCTCGCCGCGCGCCAGCCGGGCCGGGATCGCGTTCTTCGTCGTCCCCATCGACGGGCCCCATTCGGAGACCAGGTGGTCGCCGCTGGCGCGCTCGTAGGGACCGGCCAGGTCCTTATAGGCCTGGGCGAAGCCGCCCGA
>JAKOOD010000408.1 GCA_022701635.1 Burkholderiaceae bacterium
TTTTTTTGTCCCTGCATGACGTGTGCGTTCATACGGAATGCCACCGGACTCGGGTATCCTTGCGGTTCCAATGAAGGAGATCCACATGTCTTACCTGGAACGCGACGATTACGGGATGTACAAGAACAAGCACGGCAAGGGACCGGGCCCCGAACTGATGGGCGCCCACACCCTGCTCGGCGACCACGTCCATAACCTGCAGAACGAACATCTTGGGGTGATCAAGGAATTCATGGTCGACATACGCACCGGCACCATCGCCTATGCGGTGATGTCCACCAGCCGCTTTCTCGGCCTCGGCGAGAAGCTGTTCGCGGTGCCGTGGCAGGCGCTGACGCTGGACCCCGGGCACAAGCGCTTTACGATGGACGTGTCGAAGGAACGCATCGCCAGCGCGCCGGGGTTCGACACGGATCACTGGCCGGACATGGCGGACGGCAGCTGGATGGGGGAAGTGCACGCTTACTATGGGACGCAGGCGGCTTGAGCGGCACGCGGCAGGCAGATGATCGTCATTCCCGCGAACGCGGGAATCCATGATGAGTAACAGAACCAGGGCGCTTGAAAGTCGCCCGAGTATTCTCGAAGTACTTACTTCGAGACCTCAGTATGGATTCCCGCTTTCGCGGGAATGACGGACCTTACGGAAACGGTGCCCCTTACTTCTTCGGCGCCAGCAGATCCAGCAGGATCGCCGTTTCCGCCTTGATGGTATTGGTCACGGTCGGCTTGAAATCCGGCGCCCACTGCGGCGAGTGGGTGCCCGGCAGCGGCTGGCCGGCCTTTTTCGCCGCGTCCAGGCGCGCGGCATCGACCGCGCCGACGTGCAGCAGCACCGCCTTCACGCCCGGCTGCAGGCCGTACTGCGAAAAGTCTTCCGAGGTCATCTTGGGCGGCATCTCCTTCACCCACTCCGGACCGACCGCGCCCTGCACCACCTTGACCATGCGTTCGATCAGCGCCGGATCGTTGTAGACCGAATCGGTGCCCGGCTGGACGTCGACCAGCGGCTCCTTCGGCGCACCGGCGGCGATCGCCTCACCCTTCACTTCGCGCGCGATGCTGGCCAGCACGCGCTTGCGCACTTCCGGCTTGAAGGTGCGCACCGACAGCGACATCGTGACCTGGTCCGGAATGATGTTGGCGACGGTGCCGCCATGGATGCTGCCGATGGTGATCACCACCGGGTCGATCGGATTGTTCTCGCGCGATACAAGAGTTTGAAGCGCAAGCACCATGCGCGCCGCCATCACGATCGGATCGCGCGCTTCGTGCGGCACGGCGCCGTGGCCGCCCTGGCCGTAGACCGTGATGTTGACCACGTCGGACGAGGCGCGGAACGGGCCGGCATGGTACATCACCGTACCCGAAGGCATGGTGGCGTCATCGTGGAAGGACAGTGCGTAATCCGGCTTCGGGAAGCGCTTGAACAGGCCATCCTTCAGCATCGCTTCGGCGCCGTGCACGGTTTCCTCGGACGGCTGGCCGATCAGCATCAGGGTGCCGCTCCAGGCCTTGCGGTTGTCGGCCATCAGCTTGGCGGTGCCGTACCAGGCCGACATGTGCAGGTCGTGGCCGCAGGCGTGCGCCACCGACACGGTCTCGCCGGCGGCCGTCTTGGTGCTGACCTTGCTGGCGTAGGGCAGGCCGGTCTTTTCCTGGACCGGCAGCGCATCCATCTCGGTACGCAGCATCACGACCGGGCCGGGACCGTTCTTCATGATCGCGACCACGCCGGTGCCGCCGACGCCGGTGGTCACCTCGAAGCCGAGGGCCTTGGCACGCTCGGCCAGCTTGGCGGCGGTCTGGTGTTCGGCGAAACCGAGTTCCGGATTCTTGTGCAGGTCCTGGTAGAAGGTTTCGATGGCCGGGTAGTTGGCGTTCAGCTGCTGGGCGAACGGGGCCGGCAGCGGTGCGGCATGGGCGGCAGCGCCGACGAGTCCGGCGGCGAACAAGGTGGTACGGAGAATGCTGGATGGCTTCATGGGGGGAACTTCACTTTTTCTGGGTGAAACGAGGAATGGTAGGCATGGGTGGGCTTACCGCCTTTTTTCAGCCTACCAGATCACCCTGGATGTAACAATTTTCAACTTAACAATTCGTATAGATAAGTGTCGGATAATACCTACAAAAGTGTGGCATAAATATTTCCAGATAGAATTTTAGTTCCACAAAGAAACTCCTTTCATTACAATTCCCAGCTCCCGGCCAGCCCCCTCCAACCGTGCCCATGCTCCCCATCCGAGCAGGTTCCTTCACATGCGGCGGCCGTTTTCTGAACAAAAAAGGACTGTCATATGGGATTTCTCGGAAACATCAAGATCGGCAAGCGCCTCGGCCTCGGCTTTGCGCTGATCCTGGCAATGACCCTGGTGATTGCCGCCGTCGGCGCGCTGCGCATGACCGAAGTGGCCACCGCGACCAAGGCGATGATGGCCGTGCCGCTCGCCAAGGAGCGCCTGATCACCGACTGGTACAGCCTGAACTTCGCATCGATCCGCCGCACCGCCGCCATCGTGAAAAGCACCGATCCGTCGCTGGGCGCCTACTTCAAGGAAGATGCGGCCGCCTCGGTGAAAAAAGCAGCCGAACTGCTCAAGCAAATCGAACCGCTGGTCGCCGCGAACGGTCCCGAGAAAGACCTGTTTGCCAAAATCCTCGAACAGCGCAAGGCCTACAGCGCCTCGCGCGACGGCGCCGTCAAGGCCAAGGCCGACGGCAATGAAGAAGAAGCCGCGCGCCTGCTGGACAAGGCATTCACCCCGGCGGCCCAGCGCTACCAGGACCTGCTGCAGGAGCTGGTGACCATGCAGCGCGCCAGCATGGACGCGACCGCGGGCGGCATCGACGACAACGCGGAACGCAGCACCAGGCTGATGATGATCCTGGCCGCCTGCGCCCTGCTGGCCGGCGCCGTGTTCGCGTGGCAGCTCACGCGCGGCATCGTGGGGCCGATCCGCGACGCCGTGACGGTGGCCGAAACCGTCGCCGGCGGCGACCTGAGCCATCGCATCGACACCTCGGCCAAGGACGAAACCGGCGCCCTGCTGCGCGCCCTGCGCCACATGAACGACAGCCTGGTGGGCATCGTCGGCCAGGTCCGCGGCGGCACCGACACCATCAGCACCGCCTCGCGCGAAATCAGCGCCGGCAACCTCGATCTGTCGGCCCGCACCGAACAGCAGGCCAGCGCGCTGGAACAAACCGCCGCCTCGATGGAAGAACTGACGACCACCGTGCGCCAGAACGCCGACAACGCGCGCCAGGCCAACCAGCTGGCGATCGCCGCGTCCGACATCGCGATCCAGGGCGGCACCGTGGTCGGCGAAGTGGTCACCACGATGGGCGCGATCAACGACTCGGCCAAGCGCATCGCCGACATCATCGGCGTCATCGACGGCATCGCCTTCCAGACCAATATCCTGGCCCTGAACGCAGCGGTGGAAGCGGCGCGTGCCGGCGAACAGGGCCGCGGCTTCGCCGTGGTCGCGTCGGAAGTGCGCAACCTGGCCCAGCGCTCGGCGGCGGCGGCCAAGGAAATCAAGGAACTGATCACCGCCTCGGTCACCAGCGTCGACGCCGGTGCCCGCCTGGTCGACCAGGCCGGCACGACGATGGAACAGGTCGTCACCAGCATCCGCCGCGTGACCGACATCATGGCCGAGATCACCAGCGCCAGCCAGGAACAGACCACCGGCATCGAGCAGGTCAACCACGCGATCGGCCAGATGGACCAGGTGACCCAGCAGAATGCGGCCCTGGTCGAGGAAGCGGCGGCAGCGGCGGCATCGATGCAGGACCAGGCCGCGACGCTGGCGGACGTGGTCAGCGTGTTCAAGCTGGATCGTGCGCACGGCCCGGCTGCCGTGGCCCCGGTGGCCAGGGTGGCAGCCGCGGCTGCGCCGGCGCTGCGTGCTGCGGTGCCGGCTGCAAAGGCGATTGCCGCGAAGCCGATCAAGCGCGCGCCGGTTGTACAGCGCGCGCCGGCAAAGCGTGAGCCGGTGGCTGCCGGTGCCGGCGATTGGGAAGAGTTTTAAGTTAGCCATCGGCCGCTAACAAAAATCCCGGCTGCGCGACTCCAGTTTCCCCAGCAGGTGCGACATATCCACCAGCCGCTTGGCCACCAGGTGCCGCACCTCCCCTTCCCGCTGCCACACCCCGTACACACCCAGCAAGGGCGCATGCAGCACCTCGCGCCGCTGCTGTTCGACCAGCGTCGGCCACACGATCACGTTGACGTTGCCGGTTTCGTCTTCCAGCGTCAGGAACAGCACGCCCTTGGCCGTGCCCGGACGCTGGCGCACGGTGACGATGCCGCAGGCGCGCGCCAGCTGGCCGTTCTGAAAGTCCATCAGCACCTCGGCCGGAATGAAGCGCTTGGCCAGCAGTTGCGTGCGCAGCAGCGCCAGCGGATGGCGGCCCAGCGTCAGGCCTTGCGCGCGGTAGTCGCCGACGATGTCCTGGCCCTCGCTCGGGGCGTCCAGCAGCGGCGCCTCCTCGACCGGCTCGGTCGGGCGCAGCAGGTCGCGGTCGGGCACCGCCCCCACCGCTTCCCACAAGGCCTGGCGCCGGTGGCCGGCCAGCACGCCCAGCGCATTGCCGCCGGCCAGCACCTGCAGGTCGGCGCGCTCGAGGTGGGCACGGCGCGCCAGGTCGGCCACGCTGACGAAAGGCCGCACCGCGCGCGCCATCTCGATGCGCTCGCCCGCTTCCACACTCAGGCCGCGCAGCACGCGCAAGCCCAGGCGCACCGCCGGCTGCGGGCAGGCGCCGTCCTGTGCCCCACCGGTTGCCGCGCCACCGGTTGCCGCGCCACCGGTCGACGTGGCAGCGGGTACGAACTCTTCCAGCGTCGCGTCCCAGCCGCTCAACGTGACGTCGGCCGGACGCACCTCGATGCCATGGCGGCGCGCATCCTGCACCAGTTGCGAGGGGCTGTAGAACCCCATTGGCTGGCTATTCAATAACGCACACAAAAAGGCGGCCGGCTCGTGGCACTTGAGCCAGGAACTGGCATAGGCGAGCAGCGCGAAGCTGGCCGCGTGCGACTCGGGAAAACCGTATTCGCCGAAGCCCTGGATCTGGCTGAAGATCTGCTCGGCGAAGGATTGTTCGTAGCCGCGCGCCAGCATGCCGCCGACGATGCGCTCGTAATACTTTTCCAGTCCACCCTTGCGCTTCCAGGCCGCCATCGCGCGGCGCAACTGGTCGGCCTCGCCCGGCGTGAAGCCGGCCGCCAGGATCGCCACCTGCATCACCTGTTCCTGGAAGATCGGCACGCCCAGCGTGCGTGACAACGCCCTTTCCATTTCGGGACTCGGATAATGCACCGGGTCCTTGCCCTCGCGCCGCCGCAGGTAGGGATGCACCATGCCGCCCTGGATCGGCCCGGGGCGCACCACAGCCACTTCGATCACCAGGTCGTAGAAGCGGCGCGGCTTCATGCGCGGCAGCATGCTCATCTGCGCGCGCGATTCGATCTGGAACACGCCGACCGTATCGGCCTTGCAGATCATGTCGTAGGTTGGCTTGTCGTCGGACGGGATGTCCTGCATCTCGAACACGGTGCCGCGACGCTGCCCGACCAGTTCGAGGCCGCGCCGCAGCATCGACAGCATGCCCAGCGCCAGCACGTCGACTTTCATCAGGCCCAGCTCCTCGAGGTCGTCCTTGTCCCACTGGATGACGCTGCGATCAAGCATGGTCGCGTTTTCGATCGGTACCAGGCGCGACAGCTGGCCGCGCGCCATCACGAAACCGCCCGGATGCTGCGACAGGTGGCGCGGAAAGCCGAGCAGGCGCTGGGCCAGCGAGGCCCACTGCTGCGACAGCGGCGCTTCCGGATCGAGGCCGCTGTCGGCCAGGCGGTTCAATAAATCCGCCTTGCCGTCGAACCAGTGGTGCTGCTTGCAGACGCGCTCGACGATGGCCAGGTCGATGCCGAGCGCGCGTCCGCTGTCGCGCAGCGCGCTCTTGGGCCGGTAGCTGATCACCACCGCCGCCAGCGCCGCCCGCGTGCGGCCGTACTTGCGGTAGATGTACTGGATGACTTCTTCGCGGCGCTGGTGCTCGAAGTCGACGTCGATGTCGGGCGGCTCGTTGCGCTCCTTCGAGATGAACCTTTCGAATAACAGGTTCGCCCGCGCCGGATCGACTTCGGTGATGCCCAGGCAGTAGCACACCGCCGAGTTGGCGGCCGAGCCGCGCCCCTGGCACAGGATGTGCTGCGAACGCGCGAAGCGCACGATGTCGTACACGGTCAGGAAGTAGTGCTCGTAGCCCATCTCGGCGATCAGCGACAGCTCGTGCTCGACCTGCTGCTGCACCGCCGCCGGGATGCCGTCGCGGAAGCGCCGGTGCGCGCCGATCCAGGTTTCGCTGCGCAGGTAGCTGGCGGCGGTATGGCCGGACGGGACCACTTCGTCCGGGTACTCGTAGCGCAGCTCGTCCAGCGAAAAGGTGCACAGGCCGGCGATGCGCAGCGTCTCCTGCAGCGCCGCGCGCGGATAGATGTTCCCGAGGCGCACGCGCGAGCGCAGGTGCTGCTCGGCGTTCTGCGCCAGCGCATAGCCACATTCGGCCACCGGCTTGCCGATGCGGATGGCGCTCATCGTGTCCTGCAGCGGCTTGCGCGAGCGCACGTGCATCACCACGTGGCCGAGCGCGACGATCGGCAGCCGGTGCTGCCAGCCGACTTCCTCGATGGTGGCGCGGTGCGCATCGTCGAAGGCGCGGTGCAGCAGGTTCAGGCCGATCCAGGCACGGCCCGGGAACACGCGCGCCATCCACGCCGCCTGCGCGTGCAGGCGGTCGACGCCGGAGGGCTCGTGGCCGGGATACGCCGGCAGCAAGATCGCCAGGCAATCCGGCATGCCTTTCAAGTGCGCCAGCTCAGTGGCAACCCCGGGCGGCGCATCGAGGTCGGCGGGCCGCAGCAGGTAGCTGCCCTTCTGGCTGCGCGTGCGCCCCAGCGTGATCAGCTCGGACAGGTTGCCGTAGCCGTTGCGGTTCTGCGCCAGCAGGATCAGCGACAGCGCCGGCTCGCCGCCGCCGCTGTCGTCGTGCAAATGAAAATGCGCGCCGACGATCAGGGGCAGCCGCGCCTTTTTCGCCTCCCCATGCGCCCGCACGACGCCGGCCAGCGAACATTCGTCGGTGAGGGCCAGCGCCGCATAGCCCAGCTGCACCGCCCGCGCCACCAGTTCCTCCGCGTGCGAAGCCCCCTGTAGAAAGGAGAAGTTCGACAGGCAGAACAGCTCGGCATAAGGAGGCAACTGAGCCGGCAAGCCCTGGATGGATGATGGCGGATCGGATAGCATGGACGAGCGTCAGATTTATCTTAGCTAAGAAAAATACTGTATAAAAACACAGTATAACTTACGAACCCGACAATTGCGAAACATGCACGTACACGCCTTGATCTGCTTCAGTTCGCGCCCCGGCCAGGGCAACCCGGCGCTGGTGATCGAAGGCGCGCCGCGCGACATCGGCGCCCGCCAGGCGCTGGCACGCGAGCGCAACACCACCTGCGTCTTCCTCGACGAAGACCAGGGAAATGTGCAGGTCGATTTCTTTTATCCGCACACGCGCAGCCCGCTGTGCCTGCACGCGACGCTGGCCGTGGCCGCGGTGCTGTTCGCCCGCCCCGGCGCGCCGGCCACGACCGCGGTCGAGACGGCGCTGAAGGGCCAGCATCTCGACCTCTCACGCGAGGGTGCCGCCTATTTCGTGAAGCTGGCGCCGCAAGCGCTGCCCGCCATCGACGTCACCATGGTGCAGGTGGCGGCGCTGCTGGCCGCACCCGGCATCGCCCTGCCCTCGCCGCCGCGCCTGGCCTCGGTCGGCAGTCCCAAGCTGCTGGTGGAAGTGGCGGACACGGACGCGCTGTACGCGCTGGCGCCGGACCTCGCCGCCATCGCCGACTGGGGCCGGCACAAGGGCGTGAACGGCATCTACGCCTGGTGCCGTCGCCCGGACGGCGACTACGAAGGCCGCAACTTCAACCACCTCGATCCGGCGCTGGAAGACAGCGCCACCGGCGTCGCGGCGGGCGCCCTGAG
>JAKOOD010000636.1 GCA_022701635.1 Burkholderiaceae bacterium
TTCCGGCCAAGCGCTATTTCACAATTGGTGAAGTCAGCGAATTGTGCGGGGTCAAGCCGCATGTGTTGCGCTACTGGGAGCAGGAATTTACCCAACTAAAGCCTGTCAAACGCCGTGGAAACCGCCGTTATTACCAGCACCACGAAGTGCTGCTGATCCGGCGGATCCGCGAGCTGCTGTACGAGCAGGGGTTCACCATCAGCGGCGCGCGCAATCGTCTCGACGGGCGCAACGGCCCGCCGGACGAGGTCGAAGCCGTCCCCGAGGCGCCGCCGGTGCCCACGCTGTCGACGGACCAGCTGCGCACCGAATTGCAGGCCATCCTTGCCGTGCTGCGGGGCGGTTCGCAAGCGGTCTGAGACCACTTGCCGGTCCGCCGGTTCGAGGCAATTCCAGGTTGGGCGGGCTCAGGTATTCGTGCGCCCTGTTGTTCTGCACCTCGGAGGTGCTAGAATGTCACTTGCGAATGTTGCTGACTCAAACGCATGACCGAAAACGGGGCGGGAGGTGTCAGCCTCGGCTCTTTCCTGTACCAGGAAAAATCTAAGGGAAGACAATGATACGCGTTGCCATTTGTGACGATCACCAGATAGTTCGAGCAGGTTTCAAACAGATTTTTTCGTCGTCCGGCGATTTCGAAGTCGTCGCTGAAGGCGCAACCGGGCGTGAAGCCCTCGATATTGCACGTCGCGAAATTTGCGACGTCCTGCTGCTCGATATCGCCATGCCCGACCAGAGCGGCATCGATATCCTGCGGACCATCCGCCAAGGCCAGCCCAACCTGCCGGTGCTGATCCTGTCCGGTTATCCAGCCCAGCAATACGCGCTGAACTTGTTCAAGATGGGTGCCAATGGCTACCTGAACAAGGAATGCGACGCCGACGAGCTCAAGACCGCCGTCCGCACCGTCTACCAAGGTCGGCGCTATGTCAGTTCGCAGGTCGGCGAACTGCTGGCCCAGAGCTTCGACCGCGATCCCAACACGGCGCTGCACACCGAGTTGTCGGACCGTGAATTCCAGGTGTTCCTGCGCCTGGCCAAAGGGGCGACCGTGTCCGACATCGGCAACGCGCTGTCGCTGTCGATCAAGACCGTGTCGACTTACCGTACCCGCATCATGGAAAAGATGGGATTGCAGTCCAACAGCGATCTCACCTATTACGCCATGAAAAACAACCTGCTCGACTGAGCAGGCGAGGGCGGCGACGCCACCGCTCTTTTCCGTATGCCACCGGTGCGTCCTGCACCGGTTTCCATTTCCCCTCTGTTGTTCATTGCCATTGCGGTATCCTTCCCGGCTATCTGGATCGGCAACACGCCTTGCTGCAGACTTGCTAACATGTAAGTTTTCGTAAGGAATTGTTTCTTTCCTGTGGTCCTCATGCCACAATCGGCTGCTCTCGTTTGTGTACATGCTCACGAGAAATTTTTGCCGGTCTATAATGGTCCGGACAGTCAATACTGGCAAAGGATCACGAGGATGTACTTCACCACTGACCCCAAGTCCCGGCCGGTCGGCAGCCTTCCGCTGTACCAGACGCTTCTCTGCGTGGTGTGCGTACTCTTTCTGGTGTTGAACGGCGTCAGCCTGGTGCGCAACCTGAGCGGCTTGAACGATGCGAACGCACTGCAGGCACGCGCGGACCGCGTGGCCGGCCGCCTGCAATACCTGAATCTGCTCGTGACCGATGCCGAAAGCGGCATGCGCGGCTATTTTCTATCCGGCTCCGACACCTATCTCGGCCCCTTGCGCACCGCCCAGCGCGAACTCGAGCGCGAGTTCACCACGCTGCAAGTCCTCCTCGCCGACAATCCATCCCAGCTCAAGAACCTGGCCCAGCTGCGCACCCTCGTTACCCGCCGCCTCGGCCTGATGGGCCAGGCGCTCGAGGTCTATCGTCACGGCGGCCTGCAGGACATCGTCGCGATCGCCCGTACCCAGGACGACAGGACCCATATGGACGAGATCCGGCTGCAGGTCGTGATCATGACGGGCGAGCAGAACGAATTGCTGGCCGCACGCGGTGCCGCCTTTTACGAACATTCACGCCGCGCCGCGCTGTTAGGCATCGGCATCAATATCGCCGCGCTGGCGGTGCTGGTGCTGTTCTATAACCTGATACGCCGCGGTTACCGCCTGCGACTGCAAGCCGAGCGCGCGCTGCAGCAGACCAACGATGGCCTGGAAAACGTGGTCGCTTCGCGTACCGAACAATTGTCCGTACTGTCGCGCCACCTGATCCGTGTGTCGGAAGAAGAAAAGGCGCGGCTTGCGCGCGAACTGCACGACGAGATGGGCGCCAACCTGACGGCCATCGGCATGCACCTGAGCAGCGTCGGCGACCAGCTCAAGGAAAGCCAGCCGGCGCAGGCCGAGACGCTGGCGCGCGCCCGCGCGACCCTGGTCGACACCGTGGAACTGAAACGCCGCATCATCGAGGATTTGCGCCCCAGCCTGCTCGATAACATGGGACTGGCGGCCGCGCTGGAAAGCTATTGCCAGGATTTCTGCCGCACCAGCGGGGTCGATTGCGAAGCCCTGATCGAGCGCGAGGTCGACCGCGCCGCCCCGATGCAGGCGATTGCCCTGTTCCGCATCACCCAGGAATCGCTGAACAACGTCGCCAAGTACGCCAAGGCGCGCCATGTGATCGTGCATCTGGCGATCGAGGGCGAAGCGCTGGTGCTGGAAGTGAGCGACGATGGCGTCGGCATTCCGCCCGATGCGATGCGGCGGCCGAAGTCACACGGCCTGCTGGGCATGCGCGAACGCGCCGCGCTGCTGGGCGGCAGCCTGAAGGTGGGGCGTGGCGTCAATGGCCTCGGTACCAGCGTGCATGCCGTCGTGCCCTTGAACACGCCGGGGGCCGGTGCCGAAGCGGAAACTGGCGCGAAGCCGGCGCTGACGCTGGTCGGGCATGTGCCGGATGCAGCGCAGGCAGCGGCTCAGGTAGCGGAACCGGCAGTAAAACAGACCGCAGAAAAGACAACGGCCCAGTTGACTGGGCCGGAAGAACTTCATCAACTCCGGGCCGGCTGATCGTCCAGGTGATGCTGGACGGCCGCCCCGGGGCTGGCAGGTGAATCAGCGTGCGACGTCCATCAGCAGGCGGTCGTATTCGCTCTTGGCGACCTTGTAGCATTCGCCGGCGTAGTCTTCCAGGCCCTGGCGGTTCAGCACCGTGATGTTACCGCGGCGGTACTGGATCAGGCCTTCGTCCTGCAGCTTGCCCGCGGCAGCGGTGATGCTTTCGCGGCGCACACCCAGCATGATCGAGATCAGTTCCTGGGTCACTTTCAGTTCGTTGCTTGGCGAGCGGTCCAGGCGGTCCAGCAGCCAGCGGCACAGTTTCTGCTCGATCGAGCTGTGGCGGCCGCCGACGGCGTTCTGGGCCATCTGGGCGAACAGCGCGTTGGTGTAGCGCATCAGCAGCTGCGGCAGGGCGCCGCCCTTGTTGAAGGCGTCACGCAGGTATTGGGTTTTCAGGCGGTAGCCGTAGCCGGCGCTCTGGACCACGGCGCCGCAGGTGGCGCGCTCGCCCATGAACAGCGACACGCCGACGGCGCCTTCGTGGCCGACCACGGCGATTTCGGTCGTCGCACCGTCTTCCATCACGTACAGCAGCGACACGATGGCGGTGGTCGGGAAGTAGACGTATTCAAGTTTGCTACCGTATTCGAACAGTTCTTTGCCGAAAGGCAGTGGAACCAGTTCCAGGTGCTCAAACAGGGTTTCCAAGTCTTGGCGCGGCAGGGCTGCCAGCAGCTCATTTTGTTGGGTGCCGCTGTAGCTCACAACCGGGCGGGACGCGGTTTTCAGATCCTCAGAGGTGGTCGGGATCTGGCCCAGCGATTTCTTTTGCGCGGCAGCACCAAGTTGAGCGTTATTCATTTTATATCCTCTTTATCTCTGTCTTACGTCGGGGGCGATTGCTTGGATGGGTTTCCTCATCGCGATGTGAGAAGATTAACGGTTAAGTATGTTGGCGAACATAAGACTGGCTGTCGCCCCCCTGTAGGTCCTATGCATGATGTTTTGTCAGTCCAGTCCTACTGGGAGGAATTGCCGAAAACGGGGGTTTTTGAGCATTTCGATATGGATTCAAGGCACAAATTCGTGGTCGACAAGCCCTCCGATGTGTTGCGCAACGCGCTTTTCCTACATTTGTCCTACTGCTGAGTTCATCGAAACCGCCGCGCTGGCGCGGCGATCCGGTTTTCCCTCTGATGAAACGCTTTCCCAGCGATTGCGCCGCTGCCCCAATCAGTTCACACAAGCCGCCCCGGTATCGGTAAAATCGAGCGTTTTGCAAGCGCCGCAAAGGCGAGACCATGTCCAACGAAACTGCAGCCATCACCCCAGACAATATCGACGCCGGCACCGGTGCCGCGGAAGCGAAACCGGCCGCGTTGATCGCCCGCGAAGTCGCGCGCCGCCGTACTTTCGGCATCATTTCCCACCCGGACGCGGGTAAGACCACGCTGACTGAAAAGTTGCTCCTGTTCTCCGGTGCGATCCAGCTGGCCGGTACCGTCAAGGGCCGCAAGAGCGGCCGCCACGCCACCTCGGACTGGATGGACATCGAGAAGCAGCGCGGCATTTCGGTGGCGTCGTCGGTGATGCAGTTCGACTTCCGCGACCACGTGATCAACCTGCTGGACACCCCGGGCCACCAGGACTTCTCGGAAGACACTTACCGCGTGTTGACCGCGGTCGACTCGGCCCTGATGGTGATCGACGCGGCCAAGGGCGTGGAAGAACAGACGATCAAGCTGCTCGACGTCTGCCGCATGCGCGCCACGCCGATCGTCACCTTCATGAACAAGATGGACCGCGAGACCCGCGATCCGCTCGAGCTGCTCGACGAGGTCGAATCGGTGCTGAAGATCGAATGCGCCCCGGTTACCTGGCCGATCGGCATGGGCAAGAACTTCCGCGGCGTGTACCACCTGCTGAACGACGAAGTCATGCTGTTCAAGGCCGGTGAGGAAAAGGCCGACGGCGCCTACGAAGTCATCAAGGGCATCGACAACCCGAAACTGGCCGAGATGTTCCCGCTCGAGATGGACCAGCTGAAGATGGAAGTCGAGCTGGTGCACGGCGCGTCGCATCCGTTCGACCTCGAGCGTTTCCTGGCCGGCGTGCAGACCCCGGTGTTCTTCGGCTCCGCGATCAACAACTTCGGCGTGCGCGAGATCCTGTCGGCGCTGGTCGAATGGGCGCCGGCGCCGCGCGAACGCGACGCCACCGTGCGTGCCGTGAAGCCGGACGAGCAGCCGTTCTCGGGCTTCGTCTTCAAGATCCAGGCCAACATGGATCCGGCCCACCGCGACCGCATCGCCTTCCTGCGCGTGTGCTCGGGACGCTTCGAAAAGGGCATGAAGGTCAAGCACCTGCGCCTCGGCCGCGAAGTCAAGCTGTCGTCGGTGGTGACTTTCATGGCATCGTCGCGCGAACAGGTGGAAGAGGCGTATGCCGGCGACATCATCGGCCTGCCCAACCACGGCAACATGCAGATCGGCGACAGCTTCTCCGAAGGCGAAGTCCTCACCTTCACGGGTATCCCGTACTTCGCGCCGGATTTGTTCCGCACGGTGCGTATCCGTAACCCGCTGAAGACCAAGCAGCTGCACAAAGGCTTGCAGCAGCTGGGCGAAGAGGGCGCCGTGCAGGTGTTCAAGCCGGTCATCGGCAGCGACCTGATCCTGGGTGCGGTCGGCGTGCTGCAGTTCGAAGTGGTGGCGAGCCGCCTGCTGAACGAGTACGGCGTCGACGCCGTATTCGAAGGATCCAGCATCAGCAGCGCGCGCTGGGTGTCGAGCGACGATAAAAAGTCGCTGTCGGACTTCGAGACCGCGCTGGCGCCGAACGTCGCCTATGACGCCGCCGGCAACCTGGCCTACCTGGCCACCTCGGGCGTCAACCTGCGCCTGACCCAGGAGCGCTGGCCCAAGCTGCAGTTCCACGCCACGCGCGAGCACGCGGCGAAGCTGGATTAACGCCAGACGCTCGGGCGCTGCTGTAACGTCACTTGGGCACCCGGTGCCCACGTGACGTTTGCTTCACGCCGGCATTCGCGTGGGCACGGGGTGCCCACCCTACGGTTTTACCAGCAGCGCTTCCAGCACACTGCCTACCCAACTCACCACGAATACGACTCCGCTGATCGCCACCGACAGCGGCGTCGGCGCGTTCGCGATCTGCGCCTCGATCGCCGCCGGATCGAGCGCCACCCGTCCCGACAGCACCTGATCCGCCAGCTCGTTCGCCTGCCCCAGCGCATGATTCAGGTACAGCAAGCCACCCACCGCGGCGACCACGATAAACAGCCATGCCCGGCCCTTGCGCCCCAGGTAATACTGGCCGACCCCCGGAAATACCAGCGCTGACAACAGCGCCGCCACAAACTTCGACTTCATTCACCCTCCTTCTTCATGCATTGACACATCACAAATGCGGCCATGTGCCACAGCGTAGATTCATTAAATGCGCACCGGAAATAGCTCAGCGACATTGTTGACAGGGGAGGAAACCATGACGCTCGCATTCGATTTCACTCGCCGCATTGGCGGCGCCCGGCAACCCGTTCGGAGCCTCGCCTGAGATGCGCGCCGGGATGCTCTCACGCCTGCGTATCGGGCCGAAACTGCTGTTGGCACCGGCGGTCGCGCTGGTGCTGCTGATCCTGCTGTCGTGCAGCGCCTATTATGCGATGGTACGCCAGAACAACTCGCTTGACGTCATCGTCCAGCAGCGTGCGGTGCACATGCGCGCCGCGGCCGAGCTGGCGGCGTCGAGCCAGCGTGCCCATGCGCAAGCCTATCAGGTGCTGACCTGGATCAGCGGCAGCTTTCCGCGCAGCCGCATCGAACCGCTGGCGCGCGACGTGCAGATCCAGCACGCCGCCGTCGAACGCGGTTTCGCCAGCCTGGCGCGCCTGACCGGCGACAGCCCGGGCGAACGGCGCTACGTCGAGCAGGCGCGGCGCGCGTGGGCCATCTACGTGGCGGCGGTGCAGGACGTGATCGAGATCGCCCAGCTCGACCAGTCGATCAGCGCCAACGCCATGTCGAAGGCCGAGCGCGCGTTCGCCACGGTGTCGCAGCGCCTGGCCGAGCTGTCACAGCGCGAACAGGAACTGTCCGAGCAAGCCTCGAACGGCGCCGAAGACGACTTCAAGACGGTGCAGACCCTGATGCCGATCGTGATCGCGCTGTCGATCGTGGCGGCGCTGGCGATCACGATGGCGGTGCGGCGTTCGCTGCTGGCCGAGGTCGGCGCCATCGAGACGGCGCTGAGCGGCCTGGCCAGCGGCGACCTCACCGTCAAGCCGCGCGTCTACGGCAACGACGAGATCGCGGATACCTCGCGTGCCCTCGATGCCAGCATCCGCAGCCTGAACGGCCTGCTGCGCACGATCCTCGATTCGGCGCGTTCGATCGGCTCGTCGTCGCGCGAGATCACGCTGGGCCGCGCCGGCATGCCGCCGCGCGCCGGCGTGCGCGCCTCGCTCGCGCAGACCGCGTCGTCGATGCAGGAACTGGCGGCGGCGATCAGCCGCACCGCCGACAGCGCCGAGCAGGCCAACCGCCTGACCGAGAGCGCGTCGGAAGCCGCCCAGCAGGGCAACGGCGTAGTGGATCGCCTGGTGACGACGCTGGACAACGTGCGCCGTAGCGCCAGCCGCCTGGAGGAACTGGGCGGCACCATCGAGACCACGCTGGACCGCGCCGGCATGCTGGCGCTGAACGCGGCCGTGGAAGCGGCGCAGACCGGGGAGGGCGGCCAGAGCTTCGCCCAGGCCGCCTGCGACATCCGCGCCCTGGCCCAGCGCGCCGCGCTGGCCGCGCACGAGGCGCGCGAACTGGCCCGGCAATCGGTGGCGACGATCGAAAGCGGCCACGCCTGGGCGCTCGATGCCGGCACCAGCATGGCCGACCTGGCCAGTTCGGTGCAGGAAGTGGGGGATATCGTGAACCGGATCGGCTGCGCCAGTGCCGAACGGGTGCAGGAACTGGCCGGCGTCAACCAGGCCATCGTGCGTATGGACGAAATGACCCAGCAGGGGTCGCGCATGGTGGAAGAAGCGGCGCTGGCGGCACGCAGCCTGCAGCAGCAGGCCCTGACGCTGTCGCGCGCGGTGGCGGCATTCCGGCTGGACGAGGCGGTGCATGGGCCGGACACGCCGGTGAATACGCACGACCTCAGGAACCGGGCCGAGCAGAACGTCGCCGGGCCGGCCGCATCGCCGGACCGGCGACCGGGCGGGGCAGCGCATCCTTACCTGCGGCTGGCGGCGAGCCGCGGGCAAAGCCGCTTGATCAGCTAGACGTACGCCGCGCGTCCGTTGCCATAAAGCCGTCGCCCCTGCGCAGGCAGGGGTCCAAGTTGCAAACGCAGTCGAAATGCGTCGAACTTGGACCCCCGCTTGCGCAGGGGCGACGTGTCATTGCCGCGGGCCGCAGTGAAGCGCACCTGTGTTGATTGCGCTTTACCCGCCTCCCGATTCGATCACGCAATTACTCGTAATCGCTGATCGGTGCGCAACCGCAGAACAGGTTGCGGTCGCCGTACGCATTGTCGGCACGGCCGACCGGCGGCCAGTACTTCTTCTTGCGCAGCGACGGCACCGGGAAGGCGGCTAC
>JAKOOD010000645.1 GCA_022701635.1 Burkholderiaceae bacterium
GCGGCCGGGAATTTTTCGAAGGCGAAGCGCGGGATCTTGACCACGACGTAGTCGATCGACGGCTCGAACGAAGCCGGGGTCGCGCCGCCGGTGATCTCGTTGCGCAGCTCGTCCAGCGTGAAACCGACGGCCAGTTTCGCCGCCACTTTCGCGATCGGGAAGCCGGTGGCCTTCGACGCCAGCGCCGAGGAACGCGACACGCGCGGGTTCATCTCGATGACGATCATGCGGCCGTCCGCCGGGTTGATCGAGAACTGCACGTTCGAACCTCCCGTGTCGACGCCGATCTCGCGCAGCACGGCGATCGAGGCATTGCGCATGATCTGGTATTCCTTGTCGGTCAGCGTCTGGGCCGGCGCGACGGTGATCGAGTCGCCGGTGTGCACGCCCATCGGGTCCAGGTTTTCGATCGAGCAGATGATGATGCAGTTGTCCGCCTTGTCGCGCACCACTTCCATCTCGTACTCTTTCCAGCCCAGCAGCGATTCCTCGATCAGCAGCTCCGAGGTCGGCGAGGCTTCCAGGCCGCGCTTGCAGATCGCTTCGAATTCTTCTTCGTTGTAGGCGATGCCGCCGCCCGAACCGCCCATCGTGAACGACGGACGGATGATGACCGGGAAGCCGAGCCCGCGCTGCACCGCGCGCGACTCGTCCATCGTGTGCGCCACGCCGGACTTCGCCGAACCGAGGCCGATCTTGGTCATCGCGTCCTTGAACTTGGAGCGGTCCTCGGCCTTGTCGATGGCTTCCGGCGAGGCGCCGATCAGTTCGACCTTGTACTTGTCCAGCACGCCGTGGCGGTGCAGGTCGAGCGCGCAGTTCAGCGCGGTCTGCCCGCCCATGGTCGGCAGGATCGCGTCCGGACGCTCCTTGGCGATGATGCGCTCGACCACCTTCCAGGTAATCGGCTCGATATAGGTGACGTCCGCGGTTTCCGGGTCGGTCATGATGGTCGCCGGGTTCGAATTCACCAGGATGACCTTGTAACCCTCTTCGCGCAGGGCCTTGCAGGCCTGGGCGCCCGAATAATCGAACTCCACTGCCTGGCCGATCACGATCGGACCCGCGCCGATGATCAGGATGCTTTTGATATCACTACGTTTTGGCATTTATTTCTCTCCGCGGGCCGCACTCACGTGCTTATTCATGTTGCTAATAAAACGGTCGAACAGGTAGGCGACGTCGGTCGGTCCCGGCGATGCTTCCGGGTGGCCCTGGAAGCAGAACGCCGGCTTGTCGGTGCGCTCGAAGCCTTGCAGCGAGCCGTCGAACAAGGACACGTGGGTCACGCGGCAGTTGGCCGGCAGGGTGTCCGGGTCGACCGCGAAACCGTGGTTTTGCGAGGTGATCAGGACCTTCTTGCTGTCCAGGTCCTGCACCGGGTGGTTGGCGCCGTGGTGGCCGAACTTCATCTTGACGGTCTTCGCACCCGAAGCCAGCGCCATGATCTGGTGGCCGAGGCAGATCCCGAAGGTCGGGATGCCGGTCTCGATGACGTCGCGGGCGGCGTCGATCGCGTAGTCGCAGGCGGCCGGATCGCCGGGGCCGTTGGCCAGGAAGATACCGTCCGGGTTCAGCGCCAGCGCATCCTTCGCGGTGGCCTGGGCCGGCAGCACCGTCACCTTGCAGCCGCGCTCGGCCAGCATGCGCAGGATGTTGCGCTTGACGCCGTAGTCGAAGGCGACCACGTGGAATTGCGGATTGTCCTGCTTGCCGAAGCCTTCGCCCAGCTTCCACTCGGTCTCGTTGAAGGAATACGGCTCTTTCACCGACACGACCTTGGCCAGGTCCATGCCGTTCAGGCCCGGGAACGAGCGCGCCAGGTCGAGCGCCTGCGACTCGAGCGGTTCGTTACCCTGGGTGCCGGTCAGGATGGCGCCATTCTGGGCGCCCTTCTCGCGCAGGATACGCGTCAATTTGCGCGTGTCGATGCCGGCGATGGCCACGGTACCTTCGGCCTTCAGGTAGTCCGACAGCGATTGGTTCGAGCGGAAGTTCGATGCCAGCAGCGGCAGGTCGCGGATGATCAGGCCGGCGGCGTGCACCTTGGACGCTTCGACGTCGGCCGGGTTCACGCCCTGGTTGCCGATGTGCGGATAGGTCAGCGTGACGATCTGGCGCGAGTAGCTGGGGTCGGTCAGGATTTCCTGATAGCCGGTGATGGCGGTATTGAAGACCACTTCACCGATGGTATGGCCGGCGGCGCCGATCGAATAACCTTTGAAGATGGTACCGTCGGCAAGGGCCAGGATGGCCGGAACGGCTGGGCCTGAAAAAAATGGCGGCAAGGGCAACTCCCGTTAAAGTTGCCGTAGCTGCGCCACGTCAGACTGGCCTGAAACCACTGGAATTGCACCGTGTTACAGGACGTTTGAAGAAGGAATGGGTGGGTCGTCGCTACGGCGAATAATGTGTGGATAAACTTCCGAATTATAACGCAAATCCACCCAGCCGGCAATCGGGTGCGGCCCACCCTTCCTCTCAGAACCTATCTTGGTAGGGAGGACGAAGTGGCTGGCGATGCATGACAAGCGCGGGCAAGGCGCGAGGAGGCCGCATGGCGAGCCATGCAACGGCAAGCAACGCAGCACCCGCTTGTCAGGCGCGTCGTCAACGAGTCATTCCCTACTGAGACAGGTTCTTAATGCCTCTCGGAAATCGAGATGGCGGCGTGCTTACAGCCCGAGCGCGGCGACGCCGGCCTTGGCGATCTGCGCATCCTCGGCCGACTTCACGCCCGACACACCGACCGCACCGACGGTATGACCATCGACCAGGATCGGCACGCCGCCCTCGAGCATGCCGCCCAGCTCCGGCGCGCGCAGGAAGGAGACGCGGCCGTTGTTGATCATGTCTTCGTAGATCTTCGATTCGCGGCGGCCGAGCGCCGCGGTCTTGGCCTTTTCCGGCGCGATGTGGGCCGAGATCGGCGCCGCACCGTCGAGGCGCTGCAGGAACAGTGGGTGGCCGCCGTCGTCGCAGATCGCGATCACGACCTTCCAGCCATTGCTGAGCGCTTCCTGCTCGGCGGCGGCGGCGATCTTCTTGACGTCTTCCAGGGTCAGGACGGGTTTGCTTTGCATCTTGGTCTTCCTCTATCAATGAACAATCGTGGGTGAATCAACGGGCGGGGCTCATCTGCTTGGCCTTGAGCCGTGCCTTGATCTGGGGCATCACCGCGGCCGCGGCCTGCTCGCCGGCCAGCACCGCCAGGTTGCGGCCATTGAAGTCGGCGCTGCCCATGGTGCCCAGCGAGGGCGTGATGACGATGTCGGCATCCTTCAGCTCGAGCTGGTTGATGCGCTGGCCCATGATCGTGAAGGTCTGCATCAGCACGTCCACCGAACTGGCCGTGGCCTGCGCCTCGGTGGCGCTAGAGATGTTGACGGCGATGATGAATTCGGCGCCCATCTCCTTGGCGAAGCGCACCGGCACCGGCGCCACCAGGCCGCCGTCGACGTAGGTGCGGCCGCCGATGCTGACCGGCTGGAACACGCTCGGCACGCTGGAAGACGCGCGCACCGCCATGCCGGTGTTGCCGCGCCTAAACAGGATCGGCTGGCCGGTCTTGAGGTCGGTGGCGACGGCGCCGAACGGGATCTTCAGCTTTTCGATCGGCTGGTTCCTGACCGTCTTGTTGACGTAGCTCTGCAGCGCCTCGCCTTTCAACACGCCGGGGGCCTTGCTGAAGAACGGGATCGCCCAGTCGGAAATGCTGGCCTCGTCCATTTCCAGCGCCATCTTCTGCAGCTGGAAGCCGTTGTAGCCGGCGGCATACATCGCGCCGACCACCGAGCCGGCACTGGTGCCGACCACGATGTCCGGGACGATGCCCTGGGCTTCGAGGGCCTTGATCACGCCGATGTGGGCAAAGCCGCGCGCGGCGCCGCCGCCCAGGGCAAGGCCGATTTTTACGTGGCGGGCGACAGGCTGCGGTGCGGGTATCGCCGCTGTGGGTGCCGCGGGTTGGGTGGGGGTGGAGCCGCAGCCGGCCAGCAGGATCGCTGTGATGCCAAGACCGGCCAGGGCGGAAAGCGTGGAGCGGCGGGTGAAGGTCATGCGGGAATGGGAAGCGGGTAAAAAGCTGATTGTACCCGTTCTGGCTTAGGCTAACGTTATCGAAGCCTAACCCGGCAAGGTCGTGTTCGGCAACGACACCGTGAACACACTGCCCTTCCCCGGCGTCGACCGGATCGACAGCTTGCCGCCATGCCTGATCAGCACGTGCTTGACGATCGCCAGTCCCAGGCCCGTCCCCTGGGTTTCGCGCGAGCGGCTCTTGTCGACCCGGTAGAAGCGTTCGGTCAGGCGCGAGATGTGCTGCTCGTCGATGCCGATACCGGTGTCGCACACCTCGAAACGCAGGTCGTTCGGGCCGCGCTGCCACGTCAGGCGGATGGTACCGCCGGCGGGCGTGTAGCGCACCGCGTTGCTGGCCAGGTTGCCGAAGGCGCTGCGCAATTCGTCGGGGCTGCCCATGATGTCGGGCCCGTCCACGTTGACCTCGACCAGGTGACGCCCGCCGGACAGCGCGCGCGCATCGTTGGCGATGCCCTCGACCAGCCAGGCCACGTCGACCCGCTCGCGCTTGAGCGGATACTCGTCGGATTCCAGGCGCGACAGCGTCAGCATGTCCTCGATCAGGCGCTGCATGCGCTCGGCCTGCTCCGTCATCAGGGTCAGGTGGGCGGTGCGGGTGCGCTCGTCCAGGCCCGGATCGGCCATGGCGATTTCCAGGAAGCCGACGATCACGGTCAGCGGCGTGCGCAGCTCGTGCGAAGCGTTGGCGATGAAGTCGCGTCGCATCGCTTCGATGCGATCGGACTCGGTGGCGTCGTGGGTCACCAGGATCTGCCTGCGGTTTTCGAACGGGATGATCTGCACCACCAGCTTGCGGCCGCGCAGCGACAGCGTCAGCGGCTGTTCGTAGCGGCCCAGGATGATGTAGTCGATGAATTCCGGATGGCGCACCAGGTTGGTCACGCGGCGGCCCTTGTCCTTTTCCAGGGTCAGGCCGAGATGGCGCTCGGTGGCCGGGTTGCACCACTCCAGCAGCAGCACGTCGTCCATGATGGCCACGCCTTCGGGCAGCAGCTGCATCGCCTGGCGGAAGCGCGCCAGCCATTCGGTCAGCTGGTCCTGGTTGCGCTCGTCGTCGCGCCGCAGCCTGTACAAACGCGCGAACACCTCGGTCCAGGCGCCCCAGCCGTCCGGCAGGCGGCTGCTGTGCGGGTGGTCCAGCCATTCGCCCAGCCTGAACAGGTAGGACAGCTGCACGACCAGCAGCACGATGGTGGTGACCAGCGCCAGCGCCAGGCCGGCCACCGGACCGGCCATCCACCAGACCACGCCGGCGCCGGCCAGCAGCAGGGCCAGGCGCAGCGCGGCCGGCACCCAGAACAGCAGTTTCGGGTTCAAATCAGAGCTCTTTCTCGGTCAGCATGTAGCCGACGCTGCGCACGGTCTTGATCAGCTTTTCCGCTTCTTTCAAGCCCTTGCGCAGGCGCAGGACGTGGACGTCGACGGTGCGTTCCTCGACCGCCGAGGCATCGCCCCAGACTTTGTCCAGCAGCTGGCTGCGCGAGAACACGCGCTCGCGGTGCGCCATCAGGAATTTCAGCAGGCGGTACTCGGCATTGCCCATCTCGAGCTGGCGCCCGTCCAGGCTGACGGTGCAGCTGCCCGGGTCGAGCGTGACCGGTCCGGCCGACAGCGGCGCCTCGGCGAGGTGCGGGCTCTTGCGGCGCAGCAGCGCCTTCGAGCGCGCCAGCAGTTCGCGCGGCGAGAACGGCTTGGTGACATAGTCGTCGGCGCCGTTGTTCAGGCCCGCGATCTTGTCCTCTTCCATGCTCTTCGCGGTCAGCATGATCACCGGGATGTCCTGGAAGTCGCGGTCGGCGCGCAGGCGCGCCAGCAGGCGCAGACCGCTCTGGTCGGGCAGCATCCAGTCGAGCAGCAGCAGGTCGGGCCGGCCCTGCACGATCGACTCCCAGGCCGCCGCCACGCTGGAGGCGGTGCGCACTTCCCAGCCGGTCTCGCGCAGCGAATAGCTCACCAGCTCGACGATGGCCGGTTCATCCTCGACGATCAGGACACTCGTGTTGGACGCCATCGGTCACCCTTCTCCGCGTTCCGCCACCGGGGTGACTTTGCTATGCCGGATATCGCGCCCCTCGACCACGTAGATCACGTATTCGGCGATGTTCTTGGCGTGGTCGCCGATGCGCTCGATGGCCTTGGCCACCCACAGCGTGTCCAGCGCCGACGAGATCGTGCGCGGGTCTTCCATCATGAAGGTGATCATGTTGCGCAGGATGGTGCGGAATTCGAAGTCGATCTCGTCGTCCTGGGCGATGATCTGCAGCGCCGCCTTGCCGTCCAGGCGCGCGAACGCGTCGAGCGCGTCGTGCAGCATGTCGGCGGTGGCGCGCGAAATGGTGCGCACCACGTCGTAGTGGTTGAAGTTGACCATGCCGCGCTCGTGCAGGCTTTTCGCGGTGCGCGCGATCTTGGTCGCCTCGTCGCCGACGCGTTCCAGGTCGGTGATCACCTTGATGGTCGCCATCACGGTGCGCAGGTCGTTGGCGGTCGGCTGGCGGCGCACGATCAGGTGGCTGCAGGCGTCGTCCAGCTGCACTTCGAGCTGGTTCACCGCATGGTCATCGCCGATGACCTTGTCGGCCAGCTCATGGTTGTCGACGCGGAAGCAGTTCAACGCTTCGTCGAACTGGGTTTCCACCATCCCGCCCATCAGCAGCACCTTGGAGCGGATGCCTTCGAGTTCGTGGTCGTACTGCTTGGAAGAGTGATCGCCTACCATGATGTTAATTCCTGTCGTCTATAGTTATCTTAACTTATCGGAGCACTGTATTTTTATTTTGTCAGCTCTGTGTTGGCGTACCGGGGGGCTCTGCAACCGTAGCGAGCAGGCCGTCGAAGTGGCCGAGAAGCGCAGCCGTACTTACCGTACGGCGAGCATCGCAGGCCGCTTCCACGGCCGCGCAGTAGGTTGCAGAGTCCCCTACCCAAATCGGCCGGTGATGTAGTCTTGGGTTTCTTTGCGCGCCGGATTCATGAACAGCTGGTCCGTCTCGCCGAACTCGACCAGTTCACCCAGGTACATGTAGGCGGTGTAGTCCGAGCAGCGCGCGGCCTGCTGCATGTTGTGGGTCACGATGGCGTTCGTGTAGTCGCCCTTCAGCTCGCTGATCAGTTCCTCGATCTTGGCGGTCGAAATCGGGTCCAGCGCCGAGGTCGGCTCGTCGAGCAACAGCACGTCGGGCTTGACGGCGACGCCGCGCGCGATGCACAGGCGCTGCTGCTGGCCGCCCGAGAGCGACAGGCCGCTCTTGTTCAGCTTGTCCTTGACCTCGCCCCACAGCGCCGCCTTCTTCAGCGCCCACTCGACGCGTTCGTCCATCTCGCCCTTCGACAGGTTCTCGTATAGGCGCACGCCGAAGGCGATATTGTCATACACCGACATCGGGAACGGGGTCGGCTTCTGGAACACCATGCCGACCTTGGCGCGCAGCATGTTCACGTCCACGCCAGGCTCCAGGATGTTGCGGCCGCGGTACATGATCGATCCTTCGGCACGCTGGCCCGGATACAGGTCGTACATGCGGTTCAGCGTGCGCAGCAGGGTCGACTTGCCGCAGCCGGACGGGCCGATGAAGGCCGTCACCTGCTTGTCGTGGATGTCGAGGCTGACGTTCTTCAGGCTCTTGGTCTTGCCATAGTAAAAGTCCAGGCCCGCGATCTCGATGGTCTTGGTCTTCGGCTTGGCGGCACCGGCGTTCTGCGTCGTGGTCGACATGGGCTGGGTCATCATCATGGTGGTCATTATTGCGGAGTCTTTTGGCGGAACGCGGTCCGCGACAGGATATTCAGGAGCAGCACGCTGAGCGTCACCAGCAGCGCCGCACCCCAGGCGATCGACTGCCAGTCGTCGTACGGGCTCATGGCGAAGCGGTAGATCACCACCGGCAGGTTGGCCATCGGCTGGTTCAGGTCGGCCGTGAAGAACTGGTTGTTGAGGGCGGTGAACAGCAGCGGCGCGGTTTCGCCGGCGATGCGGGCCACGGCCAGCAGCACGCCGGTGACGACGCCGGCTTTCACGGCGCGCAGGCGCACCAACAGGGCCACCTTCCAGCGCGGCGCGCCGAGGGCGAAGGCGGCTTCGAGCAGGCTGTTCGGCACCAGGTGCAGCATGTTGTCGGTGGTGCGCACGACCACCGGAATCGCGATCAGGGACAGCGCGATGGTGCCGGCATAGCCCGAGAAGTGCTGGACATTGGCCACGTACAGCGCGTACACGAACAGGCCGATCACGATCGACGGCGCCGACAGCATGATGTCGGTGACGAAGCGGGTGACGGCGGCGAACTTGCTGTTCTGGCCATACTCGGCCAGGTAGATGCCGGCCAGGATGCCGACCGGGGTCGACACCAGGGTCGAGAGTCCCACCATGATCAGGCTGCCGAAGATGGCGTTGCGGATGCCGCCTTCACTGCCCGGCGCCGGCGTATCCAGCGTGAACAGCGTGTGCGACAGCGCGCCGAAGCCGTGCACCAGCAGCGTGAACAGGATCCAGGCGAGGAAGCCGAGGCCGATGGCCATGGCCAGCACCGACAGCGCGATGCCGGCGCGGTGGCCCAGCAGGCGGCGGCGGTAGACCGGGTTAGTGGATTTCGACAATGAGTTTTGCATTATTTTGCACCTTCTTTGCGGGACATACCCAGCAGCATCAGCTTGGCGGCCGACAG